>JAQUMP010000060.1 GCA_028718065.1 Chitinivibrionales bacterium
CTGGCAAAAGCGATTGGAGAACGCTTACTAGCGGAGCATACTGTTTTTATATCGATACCAACGATATCGGTTTTATAAACAAATTTGGCGCTTTATATAACTGGTATGCTGTCACAGATGGTAGGAACATTGCTCCCTCTGGTTGGCGTGTGCCAACATATTCCGATTGGGCTGCTCTAGCAAATTATTTGATGCAAAATGGTTACAGCTCGGATACTGGCTATACCTTTACTGAGAATAAGCTCGGGATGGCATTAGCAGCAAAGACCGACTGGCTACCGAGCACCGCTGCCAAGACAGTTGGCAATGATTTGAGCAAAAACAACAGTAGTGGTTTTGCTGGATTTCCTGGAGGGCAGGAATTTGTTTCGTCTGGGTTCTTAGGAGAAGTTGGCTGTTGGTGGACTTCTTCGACAGACCCTTCAGGCTATAAAAATTGCTGTCAAATGAGTAATCAGGGTATTAGCTTTTACCTTAGTACTGATTATCAAACTACTGGCAAATCTGTACGGTTGTTAAAGCAGTAATTCAAGTTTTTCCCGGAATGTCGAAATGATAAAACATTTGTTTTCGGTCGGGATATTTAAGCATGTCAAATGGCCAGGTGCCGTGTTTTTGCTGGTATTAATCGTTTATGCACCTGCTGTGCGATATAGCTTTGTTTCATGGGATGATGGATACCATATATACGAAAATAAAGGTTTGAGCGGTTCGCCTTTGCGCTTTATTGCCGCATCATTTTCAAAACCCGCTGAAATGCCGGTAACCTATACATACTGGGCATTATTATCAATAGTCGCCCATCCCACGAATGGCGTGGCCGGATTTAATCCCATGCCTTTCCATATAGGGAATATCCTGATTCATGCCATAAATTCAACTCTAGTTTTCTTGTTGCTGCTGCTCCTTTTCGAAGTTCCAATTGCAGCTTTTTTCGGGGCGTTATTATTTGCGATCCATCCATTGCAGGTGGAAGCAGTCGCTTGGATCTCAAGCGCAAAAGATTTGCTCAGCACTATGTTCACACTGCTTGCATTGGTGTTGATGATATACTCTCGAAATACCGGTAAAAACAGATTGTCATTTTTCGGTATGGCTACGCTGTTTTTTGTACTTGCGATTTTGTCGAAGGTTACTGCCGTTGTTGGTATTCCCTTGCTTCTAATACTCTGGTATTTTCGCAAGAGCGGCAATGAGAAAACAACCTGGGGTTGGCTGGTTCCGCTTGGGTGGTTGGGTTTGGTCATGCCTTTTGCATTGATTACCATCCATAGTCAGGGCGAAAATGTTAGATCGGTTTATCCTACTATCAATAACTTGACCAGATTTCTCCTGCCTGGAACGGCGGCATTTTTTTATGCAGGGAAGATATTGTTGCCTATTAATCTTTGTATCGATTATGGAAAAAGTATTTTCAAATTTGCTCCAACTGGAGAGGCTTTTATTTTTGCGATCGGATTCTACTGTTTGCTTGGCATGTCTTTTTTACCACGCTGGCGTCATTCGTACTTGAGTAGCGTCTACCAACTTTTTGTGTGCGCATTGCTTCCTGTTCTCGGATTCATTCCGTTTATATACCAGACGTATTCTATCGTAAGTGATCGATACGCCTACCTGTCTCTTTTTTCGTGCGCATTTCTGATAGCGGCCTATTTCGCGAAAATGCTCGAAGCGTCCGGTGCCGCCGCAAAATCAACAACTAAAATAAAACGATCGACTTCGAAGGGAATTGTAAAGGCGTCGCCCAGCATCCGATCTGCAATTCTTATAAATACCGGGATTGCGGTTGTGGTTGGATTTGGATTACTTACCGTGCATCAACTTGGGGTATGGAAGGACAATCCTACTTTATATTTGCATTGCCTTAAAGTAAATCCCTTAAGTAAAGTTGCTTTAAACAACCTCGGTAAATTTAATGCGGAATCCAAAGATTTCGTACAAGCGCAAGCAGTCTTCGAAAAGACATTGGCACTCGATCCAAACAATTTCGACGCCCTCAAAAATTTGGCGCAATTATTCAAAGAAAGAAATGATTATGCTCAGGCTGCGCAAATGTTAGACCGTGCCTTGAGATTGCATCCGGCGGATTCGGTCGCAGTATCGCAATATGGATATATTGCATACTTGAGCAAGAATTATTCCGTCGCGGCCGAATATCTTAATCGCGCATTGCAGCGCGATCCGCAAAATCTGGAATATCTTTCAATTGTAGGAGTTTCATACTTTGAATTGAATAAATTTGATAGCGCGATTGTTGCTTACAAGCGAATCTTGCAAGTCAATCCTAACGATGCCGCCACATTTAACAATCTCGCAAATGCACTAATAAAAACGGGAGATACGCTTGCAGCGAGGAATGCCTATCAGACTGCGATAAAACTTGACCCAGCAAATCAGATGTATACTACAAACCTTGCAATTGTTGACGGCAAAAGAACGGGAGACGGACGATCAGTCGCGGATTCATTGGATCAATGTGCGATAACCTTGGCCCAAAAGGGGGATTTGGCTTCGGCTCAAAAGTTGTTCGAAAAAGCCGCGAGGATTGAGCCTAAGAATTTCCGGGCACTTTATGATCTTGGACGGATTTTAAGGATGACCGGCGATTGCAAAAAGGCACTATATTACTTTGAGGCTGCATTGTTGATAGAAAGGAATACTTCAGATATTTATTTTGAAGCGGCATTGTGTTATATTGCAGGGAAAGATTTTAAGAAGGCCAGAGAATACTTGACTGATGCTATTCGATTATCGCCGGAGCGAAAAGATTATGCCGATTTATTGAACCAATTGAACCGGTGACCGATAGGTATTTCGATTTTTCGAAAGAATTAATGCTCAGTGAAACCTCCGTGCAATGTTTCCACGACCGACGAATTTATTTCCCTGCTGTTTTTGCCACCCCCGATTGTAGCAATTTTAGGCCGTCGTTGAGTTTGTAAATAAATAGAACATTCGGATGGTCATAATCCATTTCGACGTAAAGCGGACCCAGGGTTGAATGGTTTACAAAAGCGCCGGGAGTTTCCAGGCCTGTGTAACCGCCGAAAATGGGAAGGCTAAGACCTTGGGGATATTTGTCTTTTATGTTGTAAAATATGAGTTCTTCTTGTTTACTGTCTTCATGGTTTGCGGTTGTTTTGGCCCAGTTGCCATCGGGGGAGATATTAAAACATTTTGACAAAAAATATTTTTCTGGTATTTGAATAGTAAACGGTTCTACCTTTATATCCTCAAGCCCCGAATCCCATCGAGCTGACAAAAATTTGGTTGGAGTGGTATCATTATTAAAGCCTAATAGCATTCGCTTGTTTAAGTTATAAGGTTTAAAAAATAGATTGATTTTAAAATTCAGGTCTGTTAATTTATTTGTTAATGCATTTTTTGTTTCTTTTTGGGATTTAAAATCACATATAGCCCATTCGATTTTAGGTCCGCCTAAAAACTTTTCTAACAAAAACGAATCTTCCGAATATGGCAAAGAATAACCTTTATATTTTTGGCTTGTAAAACCAATCTCGTTTTTCACTAAATCAAACAAATCATATTCAGCATAACTTTTGCCCTCATCCATAACATACCAACAACCTACAAAAAATGTTTTTTTCCCGGAATCAATTAAAAAAGTATTATCAACCTTACTATCTCCATCATACGAAACAACCACATACCCATATTGTTTTGTTTTTATGTCAAGTGCATAAAATCCTCTACCCATTATTGCCCAAATAAAACCATGTTCAGGATCAGAGAAATACTTATCCCCTGGGAAACCTGAATGAATAAGTTTACTAGTTATTGATTCCAGTGTGTTAATTGTGACTAATTCTATCTCCATTTTTCCATTAATAACAACAAAACTATTGGGTTCATTAATACTGAGTACCGAAACTACGCCATTTTTTTGTTGAATAACATCCGGGATAATTCGCTCTTGCATAGTCCCAAACCCCTTTTCCTGCAATATCTTTTTCTTAGGTGAATCACAGCCAAAAATATTTATCAAAAGCAGAATAATGAATAAGTTTTTCATTCAATTATTCTGCTAAAATAAGCAATTTCCCATTTTTGAAAATGTTTTTAGAATCTTGGATATTATTATTGATTTTAAACTGATTTATCGTTTTATCGATGTTAAGCTGAACATCACCTTCCTTGCAATTTACGTTCCCACCGCGAACCCATTCTTCATCCTTTAACCTTCCCGGCAATCTTTTTGCATATTTCTCCATCATCTCCACCTCAATTTCAAACGGACCTTCGCTTCCCTTCTTTTCTTTTTCCTTTTCCTTTAAAAGCCCCAAGTATCGTAAAGGGTTTACAACCGCAAATTGGTGCCATGCGTCCCATCCAACTTCCTTGCTCACCCTTTTAAGCATTTTGAACATCCGCCAATAATAAGTTCCGACCCCTTGTAAATGCTCGGTTTCTATCATATACCAGTCGCTGCCCATAAGAATGCGGTCTTTTAGATCCTTATGCTTTTGGAGCAGGTAAACAAGGTCATCGGCCGTATTTTTATAATCATGGCCGATCCAATGGTCGTCATTTACAAAATAGGATAAGTCCGTGTAAACATGGGGATGTTTGTTTATAAGTTCTACAACGGTTGCAATCCAAAGCTTATAGAGCCGGTTGGTTTCATCGCTTAGAGGCATTGCGTCCTGTTTCTTGAAACCGCAGCACTCTTTCCACAAATCCATTCCGCCAAAATGGGCGAAACAGAGTTTAAGATCGGTAAATTTGCTTAAAACATTTTGCCAGTTGGCGGGGGAGGCAAAATTGTCCGCAAAAAAATCATCTGCATCCTGAATGGCATATTCGGGCAAAACCTGATTTTTATCGTGACGACGGAATAAAAAATAATCGGCAATAATCATGCCCCCGCGCGATGTATGCGTGGTAATAGGGAGTTTGTTCCTAACGCAGGCGGCATAAAAATCGTTAAGATGTGGAAAATTTGAAAAATCATCGGGAGCAAAGCCCAAACGCGGATACATCTTAATTCCCCAGAAAAGCCCCTGCGCTCCCTCCGGGCATAAAAACAATTTTTTATAAACGCTTTCGTTACTTGTTAATTTGTCAAGCAATGCGGCAAAATACGCGGCGGTATTAAGCATTGGATCCGCTTTAACCGCTAATCCGCCTTGAATATGGACGCCGTCTGAAAATGTTTGGGAAATGCCGGTGTCGCCCTTAAAAGTAAAGAACGCATGCTGGGCAAATAATTCTTCGGCCTTTTTTTGAGCAAACCCGGCGGTTTTGGAATCAAAATGCCTCCGGGGATCATAATGGTAAAAGGGTATAATTTGCAAGGGGAATTGCACTGCCGCGGATTCGTATCGGACCTGCTGCAAACCGTAATCTTCGAAGGTCTGGCTCGTCTCATTGGGAGCAATGCTTACCAGATGAATAAATTTCTTGCCTACCAGACGGCGAGTCAGTTCCGGGTCACCTTCGAAGTGTACATAAAACAGTTGCCTTGCCTTTGGACCCTGTTTTTTCTTATTCAGGGAATCCTCAAATTTTGCAAATTCTTTTGCTAAGGAAAATGAATCGTAAAACGGATCACCGGGGAGGTATTGGGCGTAATGATGGAGCGTATCTTTGAATAAGAGTGGCGCAATTGGCCCTACCGGTGATGCCGGCAAGGTCTGAAGACCATTCTTTACACTCCGCGGAACCAGAACATCCGATTCAACCGTAATGTCGATTTGCTTGGCATCCGCTGTTTTTACCACATTAATCCTGACAAATTCGTTTGAAAAATACATTCCCCTCTCTTGAGCGTCCGTCGCCTTGCTTAATGGCAAATAGACCGGAATGCCATATCTGCCCCAATAATGAGCAAATGACATATCCATTGGCAAGGCAATGTGAAGACGGGTCAGCGTGGAATTACCAAAATAATACCGGCATTTATCCAGGAAATTATCAACATAGTCCTCTTCGTTTGTTTGGGCAAGCTCTTCAAGCTTGGAACGGTCAGCGGCAGCTAAAAGCAATTCGTTTTTGCGGTGATTGTTCTGAAGTTCTTTCCATTCTTCAGGTGATAAAACAGTCCAGGCTGCGCTTACGGACATATCATCTTTGTTAGCTTTTCCAATAAATACTTTCGCGATCAGGTCCGTTGTTAGGCGGCCGATTTTTCCCAGCCGGCCGATTGCAAATTTAGATGCCGCCCAGGATGCGGTATCGTCATTCAATTTACGGCGGGAATCGGCGATATCGCGGCTTTTTTCTATTTCGGCATACTGTGATAAATTATAAATTCCGGTAGCTTTAAGCGCCCATTGCAATGGAAGAGGCGCGCAGTTATTGCTCTGAATATGCATGTGAGCGTCAAGCAGCAGCCTCAATCCGTGATTGACCTCAACTATTTCACCGCTTGCCACCCGCGTGGCATCCGTTGCAAAACCAGCATGGCTGATTTCGCGACGGTTTGAGCTATTGGTCTGAAATTCATTAAGTGACATTGTAAACTAACTCTTTTTTTCCCATTTGTATTGCGTTGGCCCGGGAGGCAGGTTGTCCGCAAAAGCATGGCCATTATCATCGAGGGCTATTTTTTTATTAGTGCCATCGGGAAGATATAGAACCAAATCGTGGTCTTTCGGAAGCCGGCCAAAAGGATTATTAAAAGTGAAATCGATATAATCAATAAACTTTACCAGCCCGCTCTCCTGCTTCTCCCCAATCCGTAACCCATCCACCACGACAATAAAATAAAACTGCGGTTGCTGGTAATGTTTGCCGTGCTTTTGCAATTCCGCTTCGGCGGGGATTTGGGATGTGTCGCGGGGAAAATCGAATTCCCATTGGACTTTTACTTTGCGGCTTTTTACAGAGGCGGAGAAGCTCGCAACGCGTTCATGATTGCCGTCTTGATCGTATTCGTAAACTACCAGAAGCGCCTCGGTCTCATCGGCGATTTGTTCGAACTCGGCCTCCATGCTTACAATATCGCCGCGTTTAACTTCTTTGCGGTCCCAGGCCATTTTGGTAACATGAAAAAGCGGGGCGGTCGGAATCTGGCTGAAGGAATCGAGTTTTAAGCCATGCTTGGGTAGTTTGGCCTCAAAACTTATTAAGGCGCCTTGTTCAACTTTTTCGGGGATAAGCAGTTTACCGGTGAATTTATCGTTAAATATTTTTCCTTTTATTATCGCCGGAGATTTGCCTTTGGAATTGGTGGCCTTAATTTCTATGGCTGAGCCTTCGGCCACAAAAACGGTTTGAACTTCGAGCATAGCTTCGGTGCCGCCATAGGCGGTTTGTGAAAGCCAGTCCGCATAAATAATTGCGGAGTCGAGCTTTATTTTTTCTTTTTTATCGGTAGATACAATGTATTCGCCGTTCATGCCTTGGTTCCCTATTCTTCCGATTCCAATAACTTAAAATTTGCGATAACAACGTCGATATCCACGGCAATGGTTTTGAGCGTTTTTTTGGAGAATGTCGCTGTAAAAACACACGCCTTTTCGTTAAGCAAGATGTAAACCTGTTTCTGATAGAGCACGACATTTTCGGCCGGGACATATTTATAAACAAACTCATAGGCCGGCGCGTTATCGGCCCTCTTTTTTTCGCCCTCGCTGATCAGTTCAAACCCGGGCATAGTATTTTTGGGGCCCTCGATTTGTTGATTAGCATATTCTTGGATAGTAGTATCCTTGCCGATAAACGGGTCGATCACCAATACTAAATTATGTTGCACGCCGCTATCGAATGGCCCTTCGAAAGTGTAAACCGTGGTTTCTTTCCATTCGTCGGGCAGGGTTAGTTTAAAGAGATTATTGGTAATAGCCATTTTTTAATCCTTGCTTCATCGGACAATTTTAATTTTGCCGTCTACGAGGCTTACGAAGATTTCGATACTGTTTATATCGCCATCCAGCCCTTTGTTTAAAAAGAATTTTTGAGCAGGTTTGACAAATATTTCCCAAACACGACCATCGCACCAGGAACGCAGCCCGATATCGTCCTTTTTAAAATCCGTAACGGGGCCACCGGGGAAAAAGTCATTCTTAAAAAAATCGGTAAACCATTGCAGCGAATCCGGGAATTCCTGCGGATAAGCATTGGCATAATCGTCGACTTTGGGTTTATACTCCCGCCAGAGGGCTTCTATGTCTTGTTTAGCAAGGATGTCCCGCAATTTTTCCGCGTAATCCAAAAGAAGTTTCTCGTCTTTGATAACAGGGGCATCCAAAAGCCGGTTTCTAAAAGAGAGCCCGTCGTTATCGAACGTAAATGTCTTGGTCATGTGAAACAATTTAGTCAGGTCGGTAATCGTTACGGCGTCCATTTTGCGCTGCTCGATGACGTCGGTAAAATCGATTCGCTGGATTAATTCGCCGGTTTCCGGGCCGGTAATATCATTTTCTCCGTATATTTTAATTGTTCCCTGAATGGTTACATCCGAATAGCTTGACGGCAAACCATTATCGAGAATAGTCGGGTATAGCGTAAACGTAACAGAATTGCCTTTGCCGATAAGTTCGGTATTAAAAGGGTAATTAAGGCTGACGCCGTTTTTAGCGTCCGAACGAAAAATGAAAAGCCCGTTGACGGTAAGTTCGACGATGCATTTGGAGGCAAAGAATTCGATGGAATGGATTTTAGGCATATTTAAGAAGTTTTGCTATTTGTTTTATCAAAACCAAAGGCCTTTTTCGGTAAGCTGTTTAATAATAAAAAAAAGCATTCCCCAACCAAAGCCTACCCCAAAGATTATAAACCCAACGCCTCCAATCCAAGGTATAGCCATTTTATAGGTATATTTCATTTTTACAATACAATCGGAGGGTTTTTGTGGATTATAATGTACTAATATTTTCTTACCTAATGCATAATCTAACCGATCTTGCTGGGCGAATCTACGGTCATTGGAATAAAACGCACCGCCCCAGGTTATTTTATCGCTATTGTATTCTATCCCATCAACAAAGTATTTAAATTTTATGTTTGAGCCATAAAAAGTCGCATTTTGACCACCCATATCCTCCATATGTGCTTGAATTGAATACCCGGAAACGGTTATTTCGCCGGTGGTTGTCGGCCATGTGGGAACTACTTTGTAAAATCGCCAGGCTATTCGCGCCCCCTGGTAAATCCCGAATGGAGCAAGAATAAGCATTGCAAGGGGAATTAGCAGAAATAGTGTTCCGCCTAAACCAAACGACGTCTGATTATAATTTGTCGCTATTTTTAAAATTGAATGCCAGAGAGTTTGCAGCATGGTTGCCTTTAGGTTTTTAATAGTTTTTGTTTTAAATCCTCGGTTTGGTTTTCCGCACCTTTTAAAATAGAACGCAGCTCCCCTTCCTCGCAGAAATGTATGAACCGATCGTATTTTACAGTGGCGGACGCAACCGGTTTTATCATTGACGTATAGGCAGCTTTTACCAACCTATCCTTAATGCTCATAGCAATTCCCTCCATTGCTCTACTGCTTCGATCCAAATGCGGGACATCGTTAAAATGCGAAGTGACTTTATCAATAACAACCGTTATTGGCAAAATGCTATTATCATCTTTACCTTCTACAATAAGGTTTTCATATTTGGAAAACACTGATATAAAAACTTGTTTTATTTCCGGCGGCGTCAGGTATTTATTCTGATATTCCCTTTCAGACGGCCATTCAAATTTTCCCAGATCCATCTCTTCTATCCAAGTACTTTCGTTTTCACGCGAAATCGCTGTTGCCTGATCCCCGGTGAATTCCTTATTGCCCTTTGCTTTTGCGGGCCCTGCCGATACTTTTATTTTGCCTTTAAAACCGGTCCATTTTAGATTTGCTCCAATTGAAACGCCTTCGACAGTGCTAATCTTAAAAGCTCCATCGCTCAGCTCTAAGGCTGTACTCCCGGTCATTTCGGCATGAAACATGAACGTTACCTTGACTCGTGCACCAACCACACCCTCAAGCTTTGCGCCAAATGGAATTTTGAGCTCAAGTGCGTTGTCTGGGGATATTCGTTCTGTTTCCACGCCTAAAGTAACTTCCCCGTTAATCTGAAAAAAGACCTGACCTTCACAAAGGAACACTGAAACCCCAACTCCGACTTCCCACTCAATGTCAATAAGAGTCATTTCAACCGATGCCGCCATATTGCAAAAAGCTCTATGATCTGAATGCTCTTTCCATTTCCAAGCCAAGGCCAATTTCCCATTCATTACCTTATATTCCAACGTGTAATACCAGCCCACCTTTGGCATTGACTTGGTTATTAATTCAATTAACTCACCAAATTGATTAGACAAGAGAAGAACAGAGGCAAATGCATCGACGGCACTAATCTCAATAGACTTTTTATTGACTTCTAAACTGATTGGCTTATCAGTAGTGCCGATGGCAAGAGGATGTTTCAACTTTCCCCATTGGCCTTCATCTTTTTCCTCATGAAAAGGGAGTACCTCATGTTGAAACTTTCTACTCTGCGGATCATAAACAAGTGACTCTTCGCCTTTATATTTTTTCCCAATGTCAAATTTCTTGGGCGGCGGGAGGTTTATACTCAACTTGAATTCATCAGGGCAGTAGGCTTTAATCGGAAGTTTTTTTCGAAGGCCTTGTATTTCATATTCCGTCGGCTTATTATAGTCAGTCCAAAAGTGCGGATTGAGAAGCATTTTATAATCGGTTTTGCCTTTAAACCCGCATTTCATAACGCTCTTTGAATACCCTGCTTCACTTTCTTGAATTACCTGCCCCCCATTTTTTTCATTGAGCGTTTTTTTATTATCGAAATAAATATTTACCTTATCAGATTCTTCAACATCTCTCCCCACAAGATCAAAATATGGCGGATTAATTACAAACCGGCAATTTTTATCTATTTCATGTTCGCATCTGACAATAAAACTACCCATATAAAAAGCATTCTCATTAAACGGATCAAGCAGATATTTATGATGCTGAAGCGGGGACTCAATTTTAGTCGGCTTGTCGGGCGCTATTAGCGGATTTTCCGGAAACGTTATATAATGGGCGCCCACGAGGATGTTTTTAAGGAGTGCTTTTCCCGCGGAATCGGTCGTTCCCTTAAGAATTTCGGTTGAACTGGAGCGCACTTCAAACGGCTCATTGT
>JAQUMP010000061.1 GCA_028718065.1 Chitinivibrionales bacterium
TGGTATAACCTACGCTTAAAATATTGCCTATGCCCGATTGTTCAAGCATAAGCGAGCTCCCCGTGTATGGCCCCCAGAACAGGTAGTTGTTCGTGCCGAGTTTAACCGTCAATCCCGTATGGAAAGATGTTCCCGACGTGTAGGTTGCAAGGTTGAGCTTTGTCTCTATCGACCAGTCTCCCGCACCCATGTCCGTGCGGGTAAGCTTTGGCGAATTATCGACGCTGTTCCAGGAGTCGTATGAATTGGTGTTCGGAACAACAATCCTTAAATTACTGTTAGTAAAGGAATAGGTCGGACCGGACACGGGAGCGCTCCAGGTCCAAAGACTTGCCAACGGCCCGTTAAAGTCGTCGGTGGTCGTCGTTCCCTGTCCCTGGGAAACGGTAATGGCGCTGGCGGCCGTTTTACTTCCATCCTGCGTGGTTACCGTAATGGTCGCAGTACCCGGCGCAATGCCGATTACCAGGCCGTTTGCATTTACCGTTGCTACTGCCGCGTTGCTTGAACTCCAGCTTACCGTTTTATTGGTGGCATTGGAGGGCAATACCGTAGCGGTTAATTGCTGGGTAGCGCCGACGTTTACTGCTGCGGAGGTGGGGCTCACGCTTACGCCGGTTACGGCTACGTTGGCGTCGACCGTGGTCACATAGACCGGGCCATTGGCCGCATCGATGGTTATATTTCCCGAAGCGGGAATCGTAATTGCATTGCCGAGCATGTCTATGGCGGTCGAACCGGCACTTAGCTGCACGATTTTCTGTCCGGTGCTCATCCAGGCCGCATAGACGGTTTTTCCCGCCCCGGTCATACGGACCGCGTTTAACGAGGTCTCGTCATTGTAGATGCCATAGCTTACCAATGTCATACCTTTTACCACGGCAAAAAGTGTGGTTATGGCCTGATTGGCCGCCGGCTGGTCGAAAATGGAATAGCCTGGATCACCGCCAATTGAAACATAAAGGCAACTCATTTGAAAACCCGCGGCCCAATCGGCAATAAAATGACGGACTATTAAATAGGCCTGGGCCGTTCCCCCGCCGGTAAGGTGTGGAGTTTGATAGCCCCATTCAGTATCCCAATCAGGCAAAGATCCCGCGCCATACTGGTTCTTTATCGCCCGCCAATTTGCCAACTGATCGATAATAGCTTCCGGTTTGCCGTTAGGACCATATTTTGATACGGGATCTCTGGTGAATCCGGGAAGCCAATAACCATGCACGCTGATTGCCGTCAAACCATTCAGCGCTCCAGCGCTAAAACTTGCCGTCAACATCTCAGGATCAAACCAGGCCGAAGATATAGCGGCCACTTGCGCCGAAGGATCACCGGCCTTTACGCCCGGAATTATTGCCTTGGCAAATGCGTTATATTGAGACATAAATTGATTAAAGTCTCCATTTGGCCAGAAAACTTCCGGTTCATTCATAATTTCCCAGCGCACGCCCTTGCCGGCAAAATGCGCGGCGGTTGTTCTGGCCCAACTACCGATTGTCGTGGGATCTTGCGGGCCTTCGGTCAAGATCCAATTTGCCTTTAGCCCTCGCGCGGCGTAATCTTTAAGGGCCTGGTCCCAGGGCGCATAATCGCTCGTCCCGTAAAGATTGTCTCTAATCCACGTAAAACCAATGCTGCTTGCCTTATCGAGCGACGCCATATCGTGAAGATTGGAAACTAAACCCGCCATGGAAGCAAAGCTTCCGATTCCGGCGGGCGCCGGGGTGGGCGTGTTGAACTGGGCGAATAAAAAAGCCGGTAAAACGCCTCCCAGAAATAATGCGATTGCGCCCAAAGATTTTGTTTTTTGAAAAAAGCGCCTTCTCATAATTGCCTCCATCTTCTTTTGGTTTAAAGCGTTAAAGCATTGCGGAAAATTCGTGATATTTATTTGCCGCCCAGGGTGAAATAATAGACCCCGCTGGCCTCGCTCATTAATACCGAAAGGTTGCTGCCATCACTCGTCAGGCTGACGACATTACCGTACTGGTCTTGACAAGAAGAACCAAGCGGCGCCGTTATTGTGGCCGATCCTTTGGGAACCCAGGCAATCTCTATGCTTGGAGTACCGGTTAATTGGATTGTCCAAATTCCGTTACTATCGGTGGGATTGGTAAAGCTTGCCATCGACCGTACGTTGGTAACGGATGTGAGTGTCTGGAGCGCCAGATTAGCGCGACGAAGAGTGCTTCCGCTAAAGTTGTCGTCAGTGGCGAATAAAGACCACCCGCTATCCCCATCGCAATAAAAGCACTGCATATTAAAACCGGCCATCCAATTACAGAGCTGCTGTCGAATAGTCAAATAGGCATAGCGATGCTGGTCGTTCCCGCAATCCGCATCTAATCTCGGGCCGCCTCCAGTCATCCAATCGGCATTCATATTCGGCAGATAGTGCTTATAATTTGCGCGCCACGTAATCATTTTGCCGAAAATATTTTCAGGGTCCGCGTTGCCGCCGTCGTCACCCATCCAAAATTGTTGGACCGCATAAGCGTCGCACCCGACCCCCACGCCGGCCTGAAGGTCTTGTATCTCCTCGTTAAAATCAAACATTCCAATACCCGCATTAGAACAAATGGCCGATGGATCGCCTTTGCGGATGGAATCGGCTGCCGCCCTGCAAATCGCTCCATATTGTTGCGGCGTTAAATGACCGAATTTCTCCGGCGCATTCCATATCTCATAACGGGAACCGGTCCCTTTAAAATGCGCTGCAGCGGCTTTGCAATAATTGCAATAGGCGGTAATCTGGGATTGCGTTATGGGCGGATAAATACCCGCGGAATCAGGCACTCCCCCGTAAATGGAGTCGCCGTAGCATAAAATCCACAGCACTTTGAGGCCTCTTGATGTTGCAAGGGAAAGTATCGAATCACCTCTTGACCAATCGTAGACGCCGGGCGTTTTCTCGACGTCCGCCCATTCATCTCCCGCCACTATCCAGGTAAAACCATCCGCTTTTGCCAGATCGAGGTTGGGTATATATTGCGGTACGTGAAAAATAATACCCATGGTCGCGCCCAGCGGGCCGCTTGCGGTCGCCGCAAACGACAATGCTATGGTAGAGGAACCGCCGGGCGTCACGGAAACGGTGTCCTTGACAAGCTGCGGGACAACGGAACTTTTATTGATTGCATAATAGACCGCCAGGGCAACGTTTGCCGGGACCGAATCCAGATCAATATAACCATTATTGTTTTTCAGCAATTGGTATATGGTTGTGCCGGGGATAAACAGGTATCCATTCATTGTATCGACATTCGCCGGAACGCCAACCTTGATCGATCCGGTTTGCCTGATTACGGCATTAGGGGCCGGCGCCGTATCGGCTCCCGAAACGGTCACACCCAGAACAAGCGCCCTTGTTCGTTTCTCAAGTTGCACGGCTTCGATATTGTAAATACCCGATCGCACGCTGTCAATCCGGTATTTTCCGGCAACGTCGGTCGTTTCGGCCTGGAGTGCGGCAGTCGCGGAATCCTTGACCGCATTAAACTGTGCGGGAACAAGCCTAACCCGGACTTTTGCCACGGGAGCGCCTTCGGGATTTACAACACAACCCATGACCACGCCGTTTCCCTGTTGGCTGGAGCCGCCTCCGGCGAGCGGTTGCATGGAACAGGCGCAGCAAAGCGCAATACCGAGGAGAGCTGGAAGAAGGTAATGCTTACGCATCGGCGCCTTCCTTATTAATGGGGGGAACGCTCATCGGGAAAAGGTGCACATTTACATTATAAACTTGCTCCGGGTTCTTTTCATCATCCACGATCCGCACCACTCTGCTCAAAAATTCCTGCATCTCCTGTTTTACAAGCCGATATCCTTCCTGCGAAATGCCAATTGTTAAGCTCTGAATGTCCCGCTCCGACGGGGGAAATTCCTCGACCGCCTCTTTTGCCCGCTCCGCCATAAAACGGTTATAGGCCCTTATGCCGAGCGAACACACCTCCGGACCGCTGCTGATGGCCGGATCGCGCTGAAAATAGCGGCCGGCGCGTTTTTCCAGAAACCCGGCGCGCACAAGAAATTCCACGCTATCGCGCGCTTCGTTCTTTTTTATTGGCGGTAGTATGGATTTCGCGAGAAGTTCGTAATCGTCGTTCCAATCCATAAGGCAGGCAAGTTCCCGGATTATTACGTTATGCCATTTGGAATAATACTCATAGTGATCGGTTGACACCAGCGCCTGCTTGACTTTGCGTTTAAGCCCGCGCATTTGCAGCAGAAACTGCTGTTTTTGATTACTGTTTTTACTTTGATTAAAGCCGACAAGGGCCGTAAAATAGCGCGCGTCATTTTCGTTGAGCGCCAGGCCTTTAATAAAAGCATCGAGCATCTTTGAAGTAAGCTTGCGGCTGCCCTTGATGATTTCAAGGAAATGCGAAGGCGATTTTAGTCCGGCTTTGTTGCAGAAAAAACGATAGGAAAAATGCGGGAACCGTTTCTTCTGCTCCTGATAATAATCATGCAGGTAGATGCGAAAGTCGTCATAAAATTCGATACGTTGCAACATGTTTGATAAGATAATCAAATAATATGTTTCTCGCCATTCATTTTATTATAAATCGTACTACATTTCAGTACAGATTATGCCTAAATATCAATATTTAGGCCAGTTATGCATATAAATACAACAAAATTACAGTACAAACAAAACTCAATTAGGACTATGTGTAACCGACAAATCGATATTTTTCGTCACTCGCGGACATGTTTTCTGCAATGCGTTAATGTCGGCAAAACCTGTTTGGCCCGCGCAGCGGGCCGGCGTATTTTTTTTTGGATATATTTACAGACGTCTTGGCCTTATTTTGTTATGGCCATCGCCTCTTTCTTCACAAAATCCCCCGCCCTGAACTCCGCGATATAAAGGCTTCGCGCCAGGGAGGCAATGGGCAATTTTAAGGCATAATTTCCCGGTGCCTGGATGTTGTTTACAAAAGAAACGACTGTTTTCCCTTGTAAATCAAACAGTTTTACGCTTACCGGCGCCGGTTTTATGAGCGTGTATTTAATAATCCCTGCCGTTTCGTTAAACCGAAAGGAGTTGTTGTTTATAGCAGGGGAAATTACCCCGACGGCGCCTTTGGCAATGGTCACCGCTGCGCCGGAACTCTGGTTGGCGTACGTGCCGGAAGGGGAGGTTTCGATTTTAACGGCCTTGACTAAATAGGTATAAGAATTGCCGGTTACCAGGCTTGCGTCATTGTCGGTATACGTGGTTGTTGTTGACGAAAGCGGAGTACCGGTCGGATTGGCGCCGGTTGCGGCATCGCCGGTAATGCGCACAAAGGGACCCGCGGCCGAAGTGCTGCGATAAACATGATAGCCCGATACGGCCGCGTCGGATGAGGCCGTCCAGGTCAAGGTAATGCTATTGGTCGAGGAAGTTGCCGCGCAATTTAAAGGGGGCGCTACTACATGCAGGCGTAAAGTAGGGTCGCCCATGAGGGCGTAATGGACCAAACGGGCGTAGCTGCCGCCATTGTTGGGGTCCAAAACCCAATCACCGGCGCCTTGCCGTGCGTTTTGAGTATAACGGACGCCGTATCCTACCGTTTCTCCCAGACCCATGTGAAAAAGTTGAAACGATCCGCGTCCCGACCAAACGTTGCACAATGAGAGTGAATTAGGCGTTCCGCCAAGGGGCGCCCTTAAAAAACTTGACCCATCCGGTCCCGAATCCCAATCGCCGAAATAACTGCCGAACATCATATTAAAAACGGCCTTGGAATCCTTGGTATTAAAATCGTCGGAAGTCCCTGTGGCGGAAACGGCCGCGCAGAAATTCCACGCGCCCCAACCGAATGCGGAGGCAAAAAGGCAGGGCGTGGTTCCCACGTCGCCAAACCAGTCCGAGGTTTCATTGGATTGATTAACGCCGAATAAACCGTACGAGGTGCGCCAACCCGACGAGGCAAATGCCTCGTTGTAAACGGTCCCCAGAACGTCGGCGACGTATCCTTTGCGCGCGACGGCATTAAAGGGTGCAATGGCCCAACGGAAGTTGTGGTCCCGCACTAAATATTGGCGCAGCATATCGGTTTCGTATTTGCCCGTCGGCCTGCTCATATAGTAAAGATCAACCCTGCCGACCTCCAATTTTACGTCCGCGGGAATGGTTGACTGGTCGAATTTGCCGTCTCCGGGAATATTATGGTTTCGCAGCGAGGTCGCGCCCGTTGCCGTAACGCTGTTATCCGTCCAGGTTCCGCTCATGTCGCCATAGTAAACATCGGCCGGCCATGCGCCTAAATGTTCGGCATGACCGTCGGGATTGATCTTTCCGGAATAGGGAACCGGGATTCTGCCCAGAATAAACAAGGCCCAGTCGGCGGCGGGAGCCGTATTATAATCATTTTGAACAATCGTCCGAACGGCGCTTATTTCGGCCAGGCGTTTGGGAGAATCCGTGGCAAGCGCGGAAAAGGCTTCGATTTTTTGGCGCGGAACATCGTGCTTGAATACAATCCAGCCGTCGGCGGCAAGGTCCTGCTGGAGCCGGGCGATTTCCGCGGCGAGCGGCGTTTTTATAGTGCTGTCAACTAAAAGAATTACATTGCCGCGCTGTTCGACGATGGGAATGTTATAACCGGCCACAATGGAACCATAGGCCGTTATTCCCGTAGCGAGGGTAAATTGCAGGGAATATTCATAGGCGATGCCGGGTTGCGCATTGACATCCGGATATGATACGGCATTGGCGGCCAGGGCAAAGGCGTTCCAGGATGTTGCGCCTTTTGCTCTGCGCCAGCCGTTTTGCGCCGTGGAGCTGCTTGCAGGCCATCGCAGGGTGACATAGGGCGATGCGCTGCCGGTTGTCGCGGAGACCGGAACAACCCAGTCAAGCACGGACGTTTGACATAATGCGGAAGATGCCGCTCCGAATAACAAGGTAAGACCGGATGCAAACCGCTTTAAGCGTCGAAGGCAAGGCATTTTTTGTTTTCCTTTTGTAATTGTCCGGACGGACCTGAGCAATAATTCCCCGCTTGGGGGGACGTTTTTTGGTTTGTCTACCAATATATCTACAAAAACCTTGCCGGACAACCCGCTAATAATCAATATTATTCAGATTAATGTAATATTGTAATATCCGATTTGGGGGCTGTATGCAACCACCTCGTTCCGCGGTCGAACAGGCGTACCGGCATCTTAATCGCGTCGCCGAAAATCTTGCGGCCGAATGCCGCGATACCTTTCCTTCCGTCCGGGCGCTTGCAAGGCAGGCCGGTGTTTCGACCCAGCCCATTCTTATCGCGCTCAAACGCCTGAACGCCGAAGGAAAGGTCCGGACCGTGGGCAGGGGCCGCGGCGCCCGCATCGTACGCGCCGGGACAGCGCTTGCAATTAAAATTCCGGCAAAATTAACCTTGACGGAAGAGCATAAGGCGTACCGTTGGGAAATCGTACGGCGGCAAATTGCCGAAGACATTTTAAACGGGATCTACAAGGAAAACCAGAAACTGCCTTCATTCAAAGAATTGCATCTGCGGTTCGGCGATTGCTATGAAACGCTTTCCCGGGCGCTTGCGGCGCTTGCGGAAAGCGGCCTTGTCCGGGAATCCGGCAACCGGTACTGCGTGGCGCCGCTTTCGCGTCCGTCACGTACCACGATTTATCTGTTCGTTCCCGGCATTATTTCCCCGGCGCGCATCAGCATCCACGATGAACGTCATCATGACGCCTTTCGTCTGATCGAGGTCGAATGCAAGGACCGCTCCCTTGCCTTGAAAATCGTCGACATTAATAACCTTGACCGGCCTTTGCTGGCGCGCGAATACAAAGCCGATGCGCTCGGCGCCATTGTCTGGTGCACGGAATCGTTTGCGGAAAACGACGCGATCCTCGATTTCCTGAATACCTTTAATCGCCCGGTAGCGTTTATCGACGAAGACGAATATTATCGCGTCTTTTATATGACTCATCACCGCACGCACCGTAAAATCCGGTTTTTTTCCATGGCGACTTCTAAAGCCGCCGCAAAAAACATAGGAAAAATGCTGCTGCGGCTGGGGCACGGAAACGTCGGGTATATTTCGATTTATGGCGATAAACAATTTATGTTTTCGTCCCATCGCCTGGAAGGTTTGCGCGCCGCCTATACCGCGGCCGGAATGGACGAGGGCGTTAAGGCCTTTACATCCGATATCTGGGACGCGCCGGTAGCGTGGAATTTACCCGAAAAAAGTTTTGTAAATAAATCCGCATGGAGCCGCTTAACCGGGTCGGCGCAAAAAATTATTGCCTTGCACCCGGACAAATTCCTTGGTGATCTGTTGCTATCAACCCTGGACCTTATTCCCGCGCGGGAAAAATTCAGGCACTTGTGCCTGCCGCTCTTTGAGGCGGCGCTTGCCGATCCGTCCATTACGGCATGGGTCTGCGCCAACGACCAGATGGCATTTTATGCCGTCGATTTTCTTGCGGCCCGCCGCAAACGGGTTCCCGCCGATATTTCGCTGGTCGGCTTCGACGACCTGTTCCGGGCGTTTCAGAATAATCTGACGTCCTACAATTTTAACGTCCCCATGCTCGTGCACCGCATATTCCAATATTTTTTAAATCCCTCCGCCGCCGCCCTGTTTACAAAACAAGAAGCGGTCGAAATCGCCGGGCATATCATGCAGCGGCAGAGCGTCGGAAAGGCGCGCGTGGTACGGTTCATCGGATAACGCACCGCTCACCCGTCTTTCCGGAAACGGCCGATTTTAAAAGGTAAATCCCGGCCCGATTGCTTTTGGGCAATTTGCCGTTTTCGGAAATGCCGACAACCCTGCCGCGCACATCGTAAATCAGCGTCTTCCCAAAATTATTGGCGGCGGATGTCGCAATATTCCTGTTACGAATAACGGCGCCGGTGGCGGGCAATTCGCGCACCTGGAGCGCATTAAGAATTCCGGCTTTGTCCCCGCCGGGTCCTTGCGTTCCTGCTATGGTTATGGTCGGACCGTTTTGTCCGGCGGTAAATGTTCCGGTTACATATTGGCCTTTGCCGGCCCAGCCGTCATTCTGGTTTTTGTCCAGCGTCACGGTATCGCCGCATATCAGAATGGTTTTTCCGCCGTCGTAGTAGGCATTTTCGGACCAGATCTGCACCTGATAGGTATGACCGCTTGTCAAGTTGTTGAGCGTGACTAAGATTTTGTCCGTGCCGTCCACATAGGCGCCGCCGGGAAGAAGTTCCGTTCCATAATCACCGGTGATGCCGTCGGGGGATTGGAAAATTTTCTCGACCAGCGGCGTCGTCCAGCCGTTGCCGGGGGCCGAAGCCATGGTAATATCATAGGGAGAAGATCCGATATTACCGGCGCTGGTGGTACCGGTAAAGGTAACGCCGTTAATGGTTACGGTCGCGCCGCCCCAGTTATAAGCATATTTAAACGTGCCGGTGGTGCTGATGTCGCTATTGCCGGCAACGTAGGCGGGCGTTCCCCAGGTAATAATATTGGGCGGAATCGTGCCGTAGGTTACGCTGTTGTCGGTGCTGGTTGAAGCCTCATTGGCTTTGGCGGAGTCGTTATGCGCCACCCCTGCGGCGATGCTGGCGGTGATTGTGCCGGTGGCCAACGTCATGCCGCTCAGGGCCACATTGTAGGTCGTGCCGCCGCCGGTTATGGTTTGTGTTAAGGCTGGGCCGCCCGCGGTTGTCACGGTGACGTCACCGTTTGTAAAGTCCGAAACCGCGCTGCTGAACACCACCGTAAAGTTGATCGGGCCGGTGGTTGGGTCGGCCTGCCCGGCGGCTTGATTAATGGTAACGGAGAGGTTGCCGGAAATGTCGCGCACCTGGACTCCGCAAAACCTCGCGGCATAGGTCGCGCTCGGAAAGATATGGATCGTCTGGTTCGTGGAGTCGGCCGTAAATGTCCCGCTGCCAAACTGTCCAAGTGTGCCGGGAACGGCGTCAACGTTGCATTGCAGCACCATGGTATCGCCGCCCGGAGTTGTGTAATAGGCGGGCCTGCTTTCGCCCCACCCCGAAATGCAGTTCCAAAGTTGGATCAAATATTTATGGCCCACGGTCAAATTATGAAGCGTAAAATTTCCCGCTCCTCCGCCGGTCATCTGAAAGGCGCCGTCAAGAAATTTCTGGTAGGCGGCCGAGAGTGCGCAGGAAGGCGCGGTGGGGTTATACGAACAACCGCTAAAACCCAAACCCGGTCCGCCGCCGGGAGTCATATCCGGCGAGGTGACATCGGGATTTGTTCCGGGGGTTTTATAGTACTCTTTTGAATTTGTAAAGGTGACGCCATTGAGCGTCGTGGTGTGGGCGCCGCCGCTCGTATCGGCCCAGCAGTAGGCGTATTTGAGCGTGCCGGTGGTAATTACGTCCGTGTCGCCCTTGATCCACTTGGGTGTGCCAAAGGTAATTGTAGCGGCAAAAGTGGGGACGACATTTAGACAAAAACCGGCGACCAAGCAAACTGCCGAACTAAAAAGTCTTCGCGAGATTTGAGATAAGGTAAGCATGGTAAGGTTCTCCTTTGCACGATTAAGTTTTTGTAAAATAGATAAGTAAGCTCAGCAATTAATCGATCAAAACTTGAACCGATTCACTCAAAAACTCCTATAACGCACACCTCCTTAATCGATTAAATTATAGTAATTAGCCTGTAAAAAAATATGGCATAATTAAAAATTTTTCTCACTATATATCAATGTAATGACTTTTTCTAATCCTATGATAATTAATATGATCTCTTGATCGCATTATGATATATTAATCATAATCATGAATAAATTAGAAGGCAGGGGCTCTTCGAATCGGAGAGAGGAAAATTCTTATGACCGGAAACCGGCAGGAGCGTTCGTGGCGCTGTCTTTTACGACACCGGCGATATTAATGCTTTGCGCCAGGCAGATCCAAGTCACCGCGGCAAGAATAAAAAGTGATTTTAAGCCAATCCTTTCGGACCTTTCGGAAGAGTTTTGCGAACATTGATCACCGGGAAACCTTGATGCTTTTTGCAATAGTAGTTGGTCCCGACCGCATTTTTACTATATAGCAACCGGGAGCGATATTGCGCGTGTCCCAAACAAATTCCTGTGCTCCGGCGCCGAGATCCGTGTTG
>JAQUMP010000062.1 GCA_028718065.1 Chitinivibrionales bacterium
CTTCTTCGACCATGCAGCAGAGTGTATGGTAAACAGGCAGATGAAACTCCTGCACTCCGGCGGCGGCCCGGGCCGGCGCGCAGATCGTAACGTCGCAAAGCCCCTTTAATTTGCCGCCGCCCTCACCGGTCATTCCGAGCGTTTGCAGCCCAAAGGAGTTGGCCACCTTTAGGGCGTTAAGCACATTGGCCGAATTACCGGAGGTGCTCAGACCGATCAAACAATCCCCGGGCTTGCCGAAACCAAAGACCTGCTGGGCGAAGATCATATCGGCATGCACGTCGTTGGCGTAGGCGGTAATGAGCGCGGTGTGACTGGTAAGCGAAATCGCCGGCAATGCCCTTTGCAAATTGTCCGCCAGGAAGGCGCCGTCGCCGGGATGCAAAGCCATGATCTTTTGGCGTTCGGAGGCGTTCACCGGACGTTTTAAGATAAAGCCTTTCATGAGCTCGCCCACGATATGCTCCGCATCGGCGGCGCTGCCGCCGTTGCCGCATGCCAGGACTTTTCCTTTATTGCGGTAGCAGGCGGCCAATAGATTAAAGGCCGCGATTATATCGCTTTGACATGGCTTAAGCGCCGGATACGTTTGCAATAATTGGTCGAAATATTTTTTAACCGACAGTTTCAAAGAAACCCCCTCTTTATAATTTTGCAAGAACCCCATCGAGCCAGGCAGCCGCCAAAAAACCGTGGCCGGCGAGCGTGGGATGGACGCCGTCTTCGGCCCAATACGCGGGCTTCTGGCGGGTGCAGGCCGCCGCGAAAAGTCCGTCAAAGGGCATATATATTGCGTTAAAAGTGCGCGCCAATTCGCGCACGATGGCGATTTTAGGATCCAGGTCCACGCGCCAGGCTTTGCGGTCCTCGGGACAGGGCAATAAAAACGGCTCGCAGAGCACTAAAAGCGGATTGATCGTTTTTTTTATTTTCGCCAGGATCTGGTGATAGGTGCCGTAAAAAGATTCACTTGAGGTCGGGTCGTTGGAATCATAGCGGCGCCAGGTATCATTAACGCCGATCATGATCGAAAGAAGGTCCGGCCGCAGCGCGCAGCAATCTTCGTCAAGGCGCGCCAGCAGATCGACCGCCCGGTTGCCGGAAATCCCCCGGTTATCTATTGTCAAGTTATATTCGGGAAAGCGGCACTGCAGGTTCGCGGCGATCAGGCGGACATAGCCCACTCCCAAGGGCGCGCAACCGGGATCGCGACGGCCGCAATCCGTAATGCTGTCTCCCTGAAATAAAATTTTCATGTTCGCTTTAAACGGATTATTCATAGTACCTCTCTTTTGCAAAAACAAACCAATAAGACGTCTATTTTAAAATCTTGAAAAATATTCGCAAGTGAAATATACTATCAGGTAGGTATTTCGGTCGAACGTAAATTATAAAGCATCCATTCGTAAGCCACGATGCGCCCGGGTTTTAGGGCTATAATTTATTTGACTTGCATAGTTTTCCAAATGTTATTTTGTTTTCTATATACGTGGAGAGGATCTCATGCCTAACATTACTAAAAAAGACCTGGTCGAAAAAATCGCCGAAAAAACGGGCCTTACCCAAGTCGATACCAAAATCGTCGTGGAAAGTTTTTTGGAGTCCGTATCCAAATTCCTGCAAGACGGCAAAAACATAGAGATCCGCGGATTCGGCAGATTTAAAATAAAAGAAAAAAAATCCCGCACCGCCCGTAATCCCCGCACCAATCAGCAAATCCAGGTTGCCGCGGGTTACAAACCCATTTTCGAGGCCTCGCGAGAATTAAAAAAACACATCAACGATATCTACTGGCAGAACAATCCTCCAGCGGCCGCCTGATCGGCCTTTTTTACACCTCTATTGGAACGACGTTTTAATTCACGGACAAACTTGACAATACGTTATTATGCCAAACGCCGCAAAAAAGCCCGATTCGGTTGTAATTATCGGCGCGGGGCCGGCAGGCCTGACGCTGGGGCTGAAACTCGCGGAGCAAGGCGTTCCGGTGCAAATCCTGGAATCCGACGATTGCGTCGGCGGATTATGCAAAACCATTCATTTCAACAATTGTTATTTTGACCTTGGCGGCCACCGCTTCGTGACCAAAGACCGGGAGGTGCAACTTTTTTTAGAAGAGCTCATGGGTGACGATCTGCTGGTAAGGCCCCGCAAAAGCATTATTATTCTGAACAATAAAAAACTCAACTATCCGATCACGCCGCTCGATATTATCACCAAGCTGGGACCGTCATTTACGGCCAAGGCCTTTGCGGACTTCCTGCTTACCAGCGCGCTGCAGAATTTTTTCCCGCGCCCGGATTCAAGTTTTGAACAATGGGTTACCAACCGTTTCGGCACCATGCTGTACAATATTTATTTTGGACCCTATTCGGAAAAATTATGGGGTATTAAGCCGTGCAGCATTTCTTCGCACTGGGCATCGCAACGCATTCCCCTGCTTAATCTCTGGGACGTGGTGTCCCGCGCGCTCTGGCGCAAACACGATACGCCCGCGACCTATGCGCGTCAGTTTTATTACCCGAAAAAAGGGATCGGCCAGATCTGCGACCGCATGGCCGCTCGCATTGTGCAACAAGGCGGCGCCATCAGGCTTAACACCGCCGTTACGGGTCTACACGCCAGCGGCGACGAAATCGTATCTCTTTCTTGTCAAGATACCGGCGGTGCGCGCCGGGAGTTTCGCGGTGAATACATCATTAATACCATGCCGCTGCCCTATTTCATCCAGATGTGCAAAATGGGCGAGGATGGGCCGGCGGCGCCTTTTGCCGGACGGTGCGACTACCGGAGCATCCGTTTTCTGCACCTCTGCCTTGATGTCCCTTTTGTCACCGACAACACCTGGATCTATATTCCCGAGCCGCACATACCCTTTTTCAGGGTACAGGAACTGCGCAACTGGAACCCCGAGCTGGTTCCGGCAAAGACCACAGCCCTCACCCTGGAAATCGCCTGTACCTATAACGACCACATCTGGACAATGCCCGATGATAAACTGTGGGACTTGTGTCGCCCCGGCTTGCAGCGACAGGGATTGCTGCCGGACTGCGCGGTTACGGGATACCGCAGTTCCTATGCGCGCTTTGCGTATCCCATGTACTTTCTGGAATACGAAGAAAATGTCGCCGCGATGTATGCCTTTATTGCCCGGTTTAAAAATCTGCGGTCAATCGGCCGGCAAGGCCTGTTCCGGTACAACAACATGGACCATTCCATAAAAATGGGAATGTTGACAGCCGAGAATCTCCTCAACGGATACCCATTTTCAAAAATTATGGCGGTGGCGACGGAAAAGAAGATTTACGATTGGCAAGATCCCGGTAAATAGCGGCAGTACCGGCGGCAGAAAGCTATTTTTTTACCCCCGAATTATTAACGGGCAGAGTGGCGGAATCCTTGACGCTCCACAGGGAAAGCGCGGCTTTTTTAAGTTCTTCGGACCAGCCCCTAATGTCCTGAGCGCTCACGCCCATGTCGGCGGCGACCTTTGAAAGAGAGTCCCCCATTTCAATCCGCGCAACCGCGTGCCATTTTTGGTGCGGCGTGATCGCCTTTTGAGCCGGGGGTACGGCTTCCGTTTTTTTTTCGGCGGCGCGGGCGCTTTTTGCTATAATGGAATCGGCGCGGCCGCTATCGGCCTTGACCGGTGCAATTTCCACGGCCACGCCGCCTGCGGCGGGCTCGACGACTTTATTGGCCTTGACATCGGCGACAACCTGTTCGAGTTTTCCGGACAGTTCGTTTTTTTCATCGTAACCGAGCGCGCTGAAGCGTATGACCCCGTGACGGTCGATTACAAAAAGCGCCGGCAGCGATTTTACGCCATAGCGTTCGGCGGTTTTTTTGTATTGGTCAAGTAAAATGGTATTGGAATATTTTTTGGCCGTAACAAAGGGTTCCACCAGCGTCCCTCCTTCGGCGTCGATGCTTACGCAGAGCACCTTGACGCTATCGCTCAGATGTTTCTGGGCGAACAACTGCAACTGGGGCATCTCCTTTTGGCACGGAATGCAATAGGTGGCCCAAAAACTTAAAACGACAGTATAGGGGATTTTGTTAAGATAGGGTTTGCTCAGAACATCGCCGCACAATTCGTAAAGCGAAAGCCGCTTGCCGTCGAGGCCCGGCAGGGAAAACGACGGGGCTTTTTCGCCAGCCGGCAACAAGGTGTTTTGGCCGGCGAAGCCGAGCGCGCTAGAAACCATAATAATACCGATGCCCAGAATTATTCGACGCATGCGGCTACTCCCCCGTTTTAAAAATTACTTTCCTAGTTCATCGGCGCGTTTGGTGGCGTCTTCGACCGCTTTACAGACAGCATATTTAAATTTGTTTTGTTCCAGCGCCATGAGGCCGCGCGCGGTGGTTCCGCCCGGCGACATGATCCGCGCCTTGAGCTCTGCGGGCGTTACCGTAGAATCCTGGAGCATTTTGGCCGCGCCGAGAACGGTCTGCACGGCGCACTCCCGCGCCACGGACAAAGGCAGCCCTGCATTAACGCCGCCTTCTATTAAAGCCTCGATAAATAAAAACACGTAGGCGGGACCGGAGCCGGAAAGTCCGGTAACGGCATTCATTAATTTTTCCGGCACCGATACCGTTTTGCCGCAGCATGCAAAGATAGTTTCAACATTTTTCCGGTCATCGTCCGAGCATTTTGCATTCAGGCTATAAGCCGACATGCCCTCGCCGATAAGCGCAGGCATGTTGGGCATGACGCGGCAGATCCGGCTATGGTATCCGATGTAGGATTCAAGCGTAACAATGTTAACGCCGGCGGCAATTGAGAGATACAGAGGGATATTGGACCGGCTGCCCATGCCCTTGACGGCGTGCATGAGGCACTCCTTGACATCACCCGGTTTTACGGCACAGATGATTGTATCCGGAAGAAGATCTTGTTTTTGCCAGAGATCCGGCCCGGCGACAACGACATCTTTGGGCAGATTTTCGGTGGCCTTGACATTAGCGTCGTAGGCGATGATCCGGACATCGTTGCCGAGGCGCGCTTGGACGCCTTTTAAAATCGCCCCGCCCATGTTGCCGATGCCAAGGACAGCGAGATTCATAGGTTTCTCTTTTTTTATTGATGAATTTTCAGAATGGGCGCAGGCACTGCGCCCCTACGAAGACCAAAAACATATTTATTATATTTTTTTAACTTTTCATGGACTCTAAAAATTCCATATTGCTCTTGGTCGCCGTGATTTTTTCATTTAAGAATTCCATCATTTCGATCGGCGTCATGGTGGCCAGGAACTTGCGCAAAATCCACATGCGGTTGAGTTCTTCTTTGGTAAGCAGCAGTTCCTCCTTGCGCGTGCCGGAGCGCATGATGTCGATTGCCGGGAAAATACGCCGGTCGGCGATCTTGCGGTCCAGCACCAGTTCCATGTTGCCCGTGCCTTTAAATTCCTCAAAAATGACCTCGTCCATGCGGCTGCCGGTTTCGATAAGCGCCGTGGCGATGATGGTGAGACTGCCGCCGTTATCGATGTTGCGCGCCGCGCCGAAAAACCGTTTTGGTTTGTAAAGCGCCTGCGAATCCACGCCGCCCGAAAGGATGCGCCCGGAATGCGGGGCCACCGTGTTGTGCGCGCGCGCCAGGCGCGTGATGGAATCCAGCAGGATCACCACGTCGCGGTTGTGTTCCACCAGGCGCTTGGCGCGCTCGATGGCCATCTCCGCCACCACCACGTGCCGTTCGGCCGGTTCGTCGAAGGTGGAGCTGATGATTTCGGCCTTGACCGAGCGCTGCATGTCCGTGACTTCTTCAGGGCGCTCGTCGATTAAAAGCACGATCAAAAAAACTTCGGGATGGTTGGCCAGAATGCCGTTGGCGATGCTTTTAAGCAGCACCGTTTTACCCGTGCGCGGCGGCGCGACAATAAGGCCGCGCTGGCCTTTACCAATAGGAGTGAGTAAATTCATGATGCGGGTGGAAGTGTCCTTGCGATCATGTTCCAGATTAAACCTGGTTTCCGGAAAAAGCGCGACCAGATCGTCGAAGTTGATCTTTTTCTTGCACTCCTCGGGATCTTCGTAGTTGATCATTTCCACGCGCAGCAGCGCAAAATAACGTTCCGAGTCCTTGGGCGGCCGCACCTGGCCGGAAACCGTGTCGCCGGTGCACAGGTAAAAGCGCTTGATTTGCGAAGGAGAAACATAGATGTCGTCGGGCCCGCTTAAATAACTGTTGGAGGGCGAGCGCAGAAACCCGAAGCCGTCGGGCATGATTTCCAGCACGCCCTCAGCGAACATCTGACCGTTCTGGGCGGCCTGGGCCTCCAGGAGCTTGAAGATGAGTTCCTGTTTGCGAAGATTACGGTACTCGCCGAGGTTAAGGCTCACCGCCAATTCGTTGAGTTCGACCATGGACTTGGTTTTTAGTTCCGCGACATTCATCATTACGTTACCTCAATAAAAAATGTGAAAAAAACGGGCCGTTTAACAGGACCCCTGTAAAAATATTATTTGTAAACCAATGCCTGTTGCTGGTAAATGCCTGCAGCAGAGAGCTCTATCGTAGTTTTGCCGTTATTTTGATAAAAAGGTTATAAAAAGCATTAAATTTGTATACTGTAAAATCAGGGAAAAATTCGAATTGGAACAAATAAGAGGTGAATGGAAGGATGTGCCTGATCTATCCTTCTTGTTTAAAATATGCTATTTACCCGCGCCAAAGTCAAGATATTTTTAAGAGGCTAATGCAGCATGACGAACCGCGCGTGGCCTTTAAAAGAGTCGGCTTTGAGCAGACAGATATAATTGCCCGCCGCGACCCGCATTCCATTATTACTTTTGCCGTCCCAGAGGACCGTGTATTTGCCCGGATTCTGGGACCGGTTGATAAGCGTGCGCACCACCCGTCCGCGCAAATCGTACAGGACCATGCTTACCGTGAAGGGTCTGTTTATAATGAGGCCGTTCTGTTCAAAACGGTATGGCAGCGTATATCCGATATGCGCCATTGGCCGCATCGGATTGGGATAGGGATTGCCGATGGCAAACGCACGCGGATAATTGGCCAGGAAATCCTTTTGATCGGTAACAAAAATCGTACGGTACTGCGTTTCCTTTTTAGCGACCAGCAGATATGGCGCCTTGGGATTATACGCCACGACGCTGTCGGCATCGGCAATAAACAGATAAACGCCCGGCAATTCTTGCGCGCCGTCCACCCTCAGGCTGCAGACGGCCGTTTTGCGGTCGGCCGGCGAAATGCCGACGGAGAAAATATTGACGGATTGGAAATTCCTGCGGATGTCCGCCGAATACTCCTTTATCGGCCGCTGCCATTCCGGATGGCCGAAAAACAGGTACGGCTCGCCGCCCATGCGCGGCGGTTCCGGACGGTCCAATTGGTTATAACCGTCGCTGGCGCGATCGCTGAAACCCAGGCGATTGTCCGCGTCGCCGCTTGTACCGGCGGTCAAGATGACCTGGACCTGCCATTCGTCGCGGCTGCGGCTGTAAGCGATGCGTTTTTTGGCCTGTCCCTTGGCCGCGGCGCCAAAAAGCGGCGCGTTGGATAGCGCGATTTTCCGGCTGGAGTCGGCAAGCACCCAATATCCCTGCCACGGCTGTAAAATATTCTCGTCGCTGATATAATCACGGGTCGTTGCGTCCCACCGCCAGAGGGTCGGGCCGTTCCACGAAACCGGGTAGAGATAAGGTGATGATATCTGGTTCCAGCCGTATTTACCTTTAATAAGCGGCAGGTTCTCGCTGCCGGTAACGCAATTTGCGCTGACGACCTTGACCGTAGCGGAATCGGTCCCGCGGTACCAATACGACTGGCCTTGAATAAGGCTCGGAATATCGCTGCCGGTCCGGTAATTTCCATACACCGGTCGTTCGGCCGCGCTTTCGTCCCAGTAAGCAAGCGCACCTTTTTTCGCAAGAGTAGTAGCGTTATATTGCGCGGCAGGCACCGAGATCATCTGCCAGACGCTGTCCGGCAGCCAGGTGCGGGTCGATACGTTGGCGATGACAAGCGTATCGCGCACCGGCGTGCTGTCGAGCAGGCCTCCCGCGTCGCGGGCGGCAATGGTGCAGTAATACGTGCCGTCGACGAGCGGCAGGAAACTGATCGGCGACAATACCGTGTCTTTACGCAGGGCAAACCCGGTGTCGGAGGCGGAAATAAGAAGCGCCTTAAAAGTTATGCCGCTGTCCAGGTCGTCGACGCCGTGAACGCTGTAGCGCACTGCGCCGCCCGACACTTCGCGCTTATCAAGTATTGTGTTCGGCGCCTCGTTGATATGGAGCACCGTCACGGCGAAAGTATCGTAGGCCATGCCGCCGTTGTTGTCGTCGGCCGCAACGATAATCGTGTGCCGGCCCGTATCGGCGCGCACCGGCGTCCAGCTGATAATGCCGTTGCCGGCGTTGATCTGCATGGTCGCGGGAGCGCTTAAAAGAGCGTATCGCAGAGTATCACCGTTAATGTCCGTACCGCTGCTGACGGCGGTCCACAAGAGCTTGTTGACAATCGTCGTGTCTTTTACCGGCGTCAGTTTTGGCGGCGTATTTTTGATAATTGCGCTTACGTTGAGGACCGTGGAAACATTGTCAGAGCTGTCGGTCAATACCGCCGCCAAGGACCAGGCGCCGTGACGATAGATATTTGGAATCATAAAGTTTGTGTCCCTGCAAGGCATTATGACGGCTTTGTTCGGGTCGAGCGTGATGGCGCCATAGCCCATGGCATAGCGGACGTCGCGCACATCCGAAGCTACGGTCTTGTCAACAGTCCAGCCGACGGCAAGGGCGGTGTCGCCGATGCCGGCAAACGAAAGCTTGAGGCTATTCTGTGGAGGGACACAATCGGCAAGGCGCACGGCAATATCCTGCGACGAATCGGTCTGTGCGGCATTGCCCGATACGTCCGCCGTTAACAGGCTTACAACGATTGTAGCGCCATAGGCCGGCAGGCCGGTTATCTGGGCGCTGCTGTCCTGATTGGTCAGGGCAACCCTCCAGAGCGCGGCCTGCGCAGTGTCTCCGCTTATGAAAATGTAGACGCTGTCCACGTCCGCGCTCGGCGAAGGCGTAAAGAGCACGGTGAGCGTGGAGCAGTTGTCCGCCGTTACGCGGCGCAGGAGAGCCGGGTCCGGCGGCGTTGTGTCGTTGACTAAGACCGTCTGATAAGCCGTATCGCTGCCCACCAGGCTCGTGGCGATAAGGCGCACCTTATAAGAACCCGCCTGGCTATACACATGCGAAACCGTACGTGCCGTATCACCGGTATTATCACCGTAATCCCAGCGAACGGCAACAGGGCCGTTCAGCGACGAATCCGTAAAATTGACGGCCAATGGCGCGGCGCCCGTAAGCGGCACGGCGCTAAAATGCGCTTTTGGCGCACCGAGATACGTAATTTGCGTAGTGGCGATGTCGCTTATGTTAAGAGCGCTGTCCTGGGCGAAAGTGATAAGGCTGTAATTCCCCTGATCTATTGGAATAAAACCATAGGACCAGGAATTAGTGCCGTCGGCCAGGACTATCGTGGTGGAATCATTGCTCCAATTCGCGCCGTCCCAATATAAACCGGTTTGCTCATCGCGAATCATAAGCCATACCGACATGACTCCCGATTGCGCATCGGCTGCAGAACCGCTAATGGCCCCCGGCCAGGACGACACGCCGAATTGTCCTTTAGTGTCAAGAACGACCGTTGGAATAATATTATCATAATAGGTCACGGCGCTGCACCAGACACTGCGGTTACCGGCACTGTCCTTAAATTGGGCGCAGATGTTTAAAGGCCCGACATGTTGCGCGCTGAGCGGGACACTGTCGTTTTCCGAATAGGCACGCCACGGCGCGCCCACCGTATCGCCGGCAAAGGCCACGCGCATGCTGTCCGCGCCCGAGGCCCATAAATTTACCGTAAGGAACGGACCGCTTGAATACCCGAAGGCATCGAACGCCATAATCAGGGGATTTTGCGGCGGCGTATAATCGGGAATATAAATGACACTCTGTGAACTCGCGATCGCCGGGGAACAATTGCCGGACGAATCGACGGTAAATATGCTCAGGTTATAAAACTTCTTTTCGGGCAGCCACAACAGAGTATCATGAACGGCGCCGGCATCCAACAAATCGAACCAGAAGGCATCGTAAGGAGTAGCGGCATAAACGCCGTCGTCGCGATAGCATACGTAAACCGAGACCACATCCGTGGATATCGACGGCGTCCAGGCCAGCGCCACCGTGCCGCCGCCCAGGTTTTGCGCGGCAAAATTGGTCACGTTGACGGGCGGCGTATAGTCCGCGGTAACAATACTTGAAGCGGCCATAACAGAATAAGGGCTCCACATTCCGGAGGTGTCCCGCACAAATGCGCTGAAAGCATACACGGTTTTCTGCAATATGCCGTGAATGGTGTCCGCGGTAAGCGACGCATCGGATCGAAATGCGAGGACGCCATCATTCTGATTAAGAGGATAACTCATAGAACCGGTGCGGTAGCGGACCACGAGTGAATCTTTGTCAAGTTCGCCCCCATAATACCGCCAATTCAACACGATCGTGGCCGAATCGATCTGCGTCGCATAAAAATCCGTGACATTGGCTGGCGGCGTATAATCGGGGATGTGGGCCGTATCGCGCGCGCCGGTCGTGGCCGCCGACCAGTTGCCGGAAGTGTCCTTTACAAAAGCGCCAAAGTAGTAAAGGCTTTTTTCGGCAAGCCCGAAGACCGTGTCCGGCATTTCGTCGGCGGCGTAGTAAAACCACAAATCGCCGTCACTTGGGTCAGCCGGATACGAACCATCACTGCGATAACAGATCATTACCAGTTCGGCGTCATGGGAGGAAGATGGCGTCCAAGTAAGCTTGACCTGGTCACCGCCAATCGACTTAGCCACGAAATTGGTTACGTTGTCGGGCGGAGTATTATAGGTAACGCTGTTGTCCGTGCTGGTTGACGCCAGGCTCGCGTTGGCTGCCGCGTCGATGCCCGCGCCGGCATTAATATGAGGTATAATCGTGCCTTCGGTAGCTGCCGCGTTCGCGCTTACCGTA
>JAQUMP010000063.1 GCA_028718065.1 Chitinivibrionales bacterium
CACGATAAGCTGGATCGGCCGTTTCAAGGTAGATTTAGAAATAAATGCCAGCCTGATCCGGTCCCACATTTTTATTCCCTTTTTATGTCCGCGGGAAAAGAAAATCCCTGCCGGAGCCGGCGAACGGCGCCTATGCACCACATCCATTTGGCAATAAAGATCACCGGGGCCACCCGAAGATAGCGCCAGGTGCCTGGATTGCCCACGAAAACTTTTGCCGTCACCACCAGGGCTATAACCGGAGAAACGGCCAGGAGACTCCACCAGCGCTTGAGGACAAACGGCAGCGGCAGTATGCCCGCATAGCGGTGCCGATTCATGATCGAAAAGTAACCCCATTGCATGGCGTGCATCATAACAACGCCAAAAGTATTCCGCTGGGTCCGGTGCCAAACCAAGGCTTTCGGATAAAAATAGAGCGAATACCCCAGCCTTCTGGCGCGCATGATCCAGTCGGTATCTTCGTTGACCGCCAGCGCTTCGTCAAACATTCCGACATGTGCGAATGCTTCCCTGCGCATGCTGATATTACAGGTGGGAACCATAGCGTATTGGGCACTGGGGCGTGTCGGCAAATAGGCGTGAAAATTAGACAAGTTGTCCGCAAGCGCCCAAATTGACGCAGCCTCAATCCGGATCGAACCGCCGATGACCGCTTTTTCGGGGTGCGCGCGATGCGCTGCAATCATTTCGGCGATCCAATGAGGGTCCGCCACGCAGTCGGCGTCGATGGATGCGATAAGCTGCCCGTGCGATTGACTAATGGCAATGTTGCGGGCAACCGACGGAATTTCCGGCCGTTCGGTGCGAATAAAAATCGTTTGCGGAAACGCGCGCACGCAGGCGTGGTCGTCGCGGCCGACCACGATTATTTCCACGGTCAAACCCCCTTCAAGCTCCTGGGAAAAAATGGCGCCAAGGCACTGATCCAGGATCGGACAATTCAAGGCGGCGATTATGACGCTTACCGAAGAGATTTCCTGTGCACGCTCATTGCCCATAGCGGCCCCCGAAGAGACTTTAAAAAAATCTATACAAGCAATCGCGCAGGCGCGTCATGAAATGGCCGTACGGAAACCATTTACTGATAAAGAGAAGCAGGCCGATGCAGAATGTTATTATGGCATTGCACCAGAGAATTGGCAGGAGCCAGGATCTTTTTTGGGCGGCATTATCCGGTAACGGGGTATTCATACAATTGTTAAAAATATAGATAAAACCGCGCAATTTGAAAAACTATTAATGCTATTTATAGACGACCTCTGATATTATTTTTAGCTCACCATGGCGCAACCATTTTTATTCACCGAAGTCACGACCGACGCCGTCTCGGCCGCGCGCGCCGGTTTGTTTACGACGCCGCACGGGGTCCTGCAAACGCCGCTCTTTATGCCGGTGGGCACCCAGGCCACGGTAAAAACGCTCTCCCCCGCCGAACTTGACGAAAGCGGAGCGGAAATTATCCTGGCCAACAGTTATCATCTGCACCTGCGGCCGGGCGACGAACTCATTCGGCGCGCCGGAGGATTGCATCGGTTTACAAACTGGCAAAAAGCGCTTCTCACCGACAGCGGCGGGTTTCAGGTTTTTTCGTTGCGCGATATTTCTAAAATCGGTGAAAACGGGGTTGCCTTTCAATCGCACATCGACGGTTCCAAGCATCTGTTCAGCCCCGAAAGCGCAATCGCCATGCAGCGCAACCTGGGCGCCGACATTATCATGATGTTCGATGAGTGTCCGCCGGCGGACGCGCCGGAATCCGCGATTGTCAAGGCTGTCGAGCGCACCCTGCGCTGGGCGCAACGCTGCGTGGCCGAATTCGAGCGCCTGCCGGCGCTCTATGGCAATCCCCAGGCGCTGTTCGGTATCGTGCAGGGCGGCACGCATGCGGCGCTGCGCGAACGGTGCGCCGCGGAACTTATAAAACTCGATCTACCCGGTTACGCCATCGGCGGCTGCGCCGTGGGCGAAAGCACCCCGGAGCTGTATCGGATTGCAGGACTAACCGCCGCGTGTTTGCCGCGGAGCAAACCGCGTTATTTAATGGGCGTGGGCAAGCCGCATAATATTCTGGAATGCATCGAACGCGGCATCGACCTCTTCGATTGCGTCCTGCCCACGCGCAACGCGCGCAACGGGTCGGCCTATAGCTGGCAGGGCAAAATCAATATCCGCAACGCCTGCCACACCGAAGACTTTAACCGGCCGCTCGACCCGGCATGCGCCTGCTATGCCTGCAAAAATTTCAGCCGCGCCTATTTGCGCCATTTGTATATGGCCGGCGAAATTCTGGGCATACGTATGTTGACTTTGCATACGGTCTATTTTTATATGGAACTAACGCGCACGGCCCGCAAGCATATTATCGCCGGGACGTTTACAGAATGGAAAAAAGAGGCGCTGGCCCGGATGAGCGCACCCGCCGAAAAGTCCGATGGGCCCGACGAAGAGGCCCTGGCGCCGAGCGGTCACGAAACGGAGGCGCTGGAGGAAGAATGCGGAGAAGCAACCACACCCGTGTAGCCAATGAATTTGCAGAGAGGCGCGTATGGTAAAATCTATTTTGCTTATAGAGGATAAAAATGTCTGAAACAAGCACGGATTTAAAGTTTTTCACCAACGAAGAAAACGAAACGCTTCACGGTCGTTTTTCCAAGACCTTGGAACATGCCAAATATTTTGATGTTCTTGTCGGGTATTTTAGAACTAGCGGATTCAATCGTTTATATAAATCTCTTGAAAAAATTGAACAAATCCGGATACTTGTCGGGCTAAATATTGATTTGCAAACCTATGAGATTTATCAGGAATCGCAAGCTACGGAATTGGATTTTGAGTCCCATAAGCATACTTGCGCAAACTTTTCGTCCCAATTACAAAAAGAGCTCGAACATTCGGAAGATACCGAAGACGTTCAAATTTCCGTTCAGAAATTTATCGAGTACCTTAAAAACGGCAAACTTGTTATAAGGGCATATCCAAGCAAGGATATCCACGCCAAAGTTTACATTACTCGCTATGCTGAACCAGTGTCCCATGTCGCCTTCGGCAGTGTCATTACCGGTTCAAGTAATTTTTCCGAATCGGGTTTTGTAGGTCAAAGAGAATTTAATGTTGAATTAAAAGATACCGCCGACGTTAAATATGCTCTCGATAAATTTGAGAAATTATGGGAAGAGAGTGTAGACCTTTCTGGAGAATATATCCAAACTATTCAGGAAAAAACATGGTTAAGCGATAGCGTCTCGCCTTATGAACTTTATCTAAAACTTATCTATGAATATATGGAAGAGGATATAAATCTTGATGAAGAGTTTGAGCCATATTTACCGGATGGATTTATTGAGCTAAAATATCAAAAACAGGCGGCAATCCAGACTAAGAAAATACTGTCACGATATAATGGCGTATTTATAGCCGATGTCGTAGGGCTTGGCAAGACATTTACCACATCGCTTCTGCTTCAACAATTATATGGTAAAACGCTTGTTATTTGCCCACCGGTGTTGGCCGACTATTGGAGAGAATCACTCTTTGATTTCGGGATTCGTAGCGTGGAGGTTGAGTCTCTGGGTAAATTATCGAATATTTTAAAAAAAGGTACTGATAAATTCGATTATATCGTCATTGACGAAGCGCATAGATTCAGAAATGAAGCAACCCAATCATACGCTGAATTGCTGGATATTTGTCGGGGCAAAAAAGTCATTCTGGTTACAGCAACGCCGCTCAACAATAAAATTGACGATATTTTCTCGCAACTAAAACTTTTCCAACTTCCGAAACAATCTTCGATTCCGGGTGTACCTAACTTAGAAGATTTCTTTAGTGGACTCAATCGCCGATTATCTCAATATGCCAAGGATGATCCGCAATACAAAGAAGAGCTTAAGATCGTTGCCGATCAAATAAGGGACAAAGTGCTCAAGTATGTTATGGTCCGACGGACGAGGACCGATGTTCTTAAATACTACAGCAAAGATTTGAAAACACAGGGCGTTTCCTTCCCCGATGTTGCCGATCCGCAACGGTTGATTTATGAATTTAAAGGCCAAACCGAAATAGTATTTAACGCAACAATCGAATTGCTTATCGGTTTTAAGTATGCCCGTTATACGCCGCTGCTTTATCTTACGGAAGGCCGAGTCACTGAATTTGAATTGCAACAACAACGGAATATCGGCGGCTTTATGAAGGGCATCCTGGTAAAAAGGTTGGAAAGCAGCTTTTTCGCCTTCCGAAACAGTGTTGATCGTTTTTGTGTTTCATATACAAATTTTATAGATATGTTTAAACGCGGCGCTGTTTATATAAGCAAGGACGTCGATGTTTTTGAATTGCTCGAAAATGACGATATCGATTTGCTTGAACAATTGGTTGTCGATGATAAAATCCAAAAATATGGTTCAAATAGTTTTACGGACGAGTATCTTGCCGCTCTTGAACACGATTTGACCATTCTCCTGGAAATACAAAAAATATGGAAGACCGTACAAGACGATCCGAAACTCGATAAGTTTTCACAAGAGCTATCCACGAATGTCTTTTTGCGAGACCAGAAAATAATTGTCTTTACAGAATCAAAAGAGACCGCGGAATATCTGTTTAGAAATTTAAGCAAGACTTTAAAAGAAAGTGTGTTTGCATTCAGCGGCAAAGGCGGGCTGCAGCATGATACATCCGGCTATCTTTCTAAGCACATCGCGCGGGACTATATAATCGAAAATTATGACCCCTCATCAAAGACAAAGTCGGATTCAATCAAGATTCTTATTACTACCGATATCCTTGCGGAAGGGATCAACCTTCATCGTTCAAATGTCATTGTTAATTATGATTTACCCTGGAACCCTACGCGCGTTCTCCAGCGTGTTGGCCGCATAAACCGTATCGGAACAAAACATAATCTTATTCATATTTTTAATTTTTTCCCTACTACGAATGCCGATGAACACTTAGGGCTGGAAGCGAATGTAATCGCTAAAATCCAGTTGTTCCATAATATCCTCGGCGAAGACGCAAAATATTTGTCCGATGGCGAGGAATTCGGCAGCCGCGAATTATTTGAGAAATTAAACAGTAGAAAAGTCTATACCGGTGAAAGCGAAGAGGAAGATTCGGAGCTTAAATATCTCACTCTCATTCGGGATATTCGAGACAACAACCCCGATTTGTTCAAACGGATTAAAAATTTGCCTAAAAAATGCCGGTCTGCCCGTAAGAGCAACACAATAACGACAAACGAACTAATCTCTTTCTTCCGGAATGGTTATTTAAAAAAATTCTATAGTAATAATTTGGAAAAGGTTAAAGAGCTTACATTCTTTGATGCAGTAGACCTGATAGAGTGTCCTGAAAATGAAAAAAGAGAAAGTATTGAACCGGATTATTTTAAAATGCTATCTGCCAACAAAGATAAATTTGAGATGGATACTTGCGCAGGACAGGAGCCAGGCAAGAAGCGTGGCGGCAGCTCAAATGTCAAATATATTCTTTTTAGAATTAAGGCCAAGGAATTCTCCGCTTGCGCAAAATTTACGGAATCCGACGAAGAATTTATCAGAAACGTACAACATATGCTTGAGCAAGGCACTATTGCAAAAAAAACAGCTCAAAACATTAGAAATGAAATAGAACAAGAAGAAGAGCCTTTAAAAGTGCTTAAATCGCTTCAGAAGCATATTAAATATTCCGGCAACTTTTCGCAGGCCAATACAACAAGCCCTTCCCGCAGAGAAGTTATTTTGTCCTGCTACCTGAAGGCATAAAAAGATATGGAAAAAAGCCAAGCCATTAGGTTGATCGAAGACGTTTTTGATACTGCATTTTCCGAAGAAAAATTTACTCTTTTCTGCACAAACCTGCTTAATGACCTGAATAAAGCCAAAGCCACGCCTGTGCAGTCCGGTCCTTATGTCTATGAACCATACCGAAATCATATAAAGAATTTTAAAAGAATCGGCCAGTATACAGATCCTAATGGCGAACTGCTCGATATTCTTTCCGTAAAAGTTCATAATGGGCGCAAGCTTGAGCGGACAAGGACCGGGCTGCGTAATTTTGCGATTGAATATCTTAAACGTAAGGAAAACCGGGACACGCTCCTGATTGCATTTCATTCGGACGACAGCCCGGATTGGCGTTTTTCATTTATTAAGCTTGAGTATAAAACTTATAAAGACGAAAAAGGTAAAATTAAAGCGCGACAGGAAGCGACCTCCGCCAGGCGCTATTCGTTTCTTGTCGGAGAAAACGAACCATGCCATACGGCCAAAAGGCAGCTTCTGCCGTTGCTTTTAGAAAGCGCCGCCAACCCCACGCTTGCCGAAATTGAACAATGTTTTAATATTGAAAAAGTGACAAAAGAGTTTTTTGAGCAATACAAAACGCTTTTTGTTGACTTGCAAGAACAGCTTGAAACTTTAATAAAAAAAGATAAAAGAATATCCGGAGATTTTGAATCTAAGAATATCGAATCGGCCCCCTTTGCTAAAAAACTGCTCGGTCAGATCGTGTTTCTTTATTTCATTCAGAAAAAGGGCTGGCTTGGTGTTCCCAAAGATAAAAGTTTCGGGCAGGGAGAAAAGCGTTTTCTTAAATTTCTTTTCAAACAATCCGATCAGGCCAAGGCCAATTACTTTAATAATTATCTTGAACCTCTTTTTTACGAAGCCCTGGCAGTGCAGCGCTCTTCCGTAGACCCCAGTTTTTACAAAAAATTTAACTGCCGCATTCCATTCTTAAACGGCGGTCTTTTTGAGCCTATTAAAGATTACGACTGGCAAAATACCGAAATCAATTTACCAAATGAGGCTTTTTCCAACACCACGCCGACAAAAGAAGGTGATATCGGCACCGGGATACTTGATGTTTTCGACCGCTACAATTTTACGGTAAAAGAAGACGAACCACTGGAAAAAGAGGTTGCGGTTGACCCCGAAATGCTTGGAAAAGTTTTTGAAAACCTGTTAGAGATAAAAGATAGGAAATCTAAAGGCGCCTATTATACCCCTCGTGAAATCGTGCATTACATGTGTCAGGAAAGTCTTATCAACTATCTTGATACTGCCCTTAATTCAGCAACGGCTTCGTACCAGGAATTGGCCCTGAACCAAACCGATCTTTTAGGAAATACCGGCAGGAAACAAACCAAGCTTGAATTCGAGAACAAAGATATAAAAGTCCCCAAAAATGATATCGACGCATTTATTAAAAACAGTCATCTTGTCGTGGAAGATAACCGTAAAAAAAACAATTCATATACCTGGGAATTGCCAGATTCAATCCAAACCCATGCAAAGTTGTTTGATACCGCGCTTGCCGATATAAAAGTCTGCGATCCGGCCATTGGTTCCGGCGCGTTTCCCGTAGGCATGCTTAATGAAATCGTCAAAGCGCGGACCGCGCTTACGCCGTATTTGGGATTAAAAGATGATGATGAAACCAGAACGCAATATCATTTGAAACGGGAATGTATTCAGGCTTCTCTTTATGGGGTGGATATTGATGAATCCGCGATTGACATTGCAAAGTTAAGGCTTTGGCTTTCGCTGGTGGTGGATGAAGACAGCATTCAGGACATTGAGCCGCTGCCGAATTTGGATTATAAAATTGTTTGCGGGAATTCGCTAAGAGGAATCGTGATTGATGCATTCAATGTCTCTTATTTTGAAGATTTGGAAGAAAAGAAAAAAGTTTACTTTAGCGTCACGGACCCAGCTGAAAAAAGGAAGTTACATAAAGAAATTGATGGGTTAATTTATAAAATATCGAATGGAAAGAAAGATTTTGATTTTGAATTGTATTTCTCGGAGATCTGGCATAGACCCAGTGATGAGGTTAGGGTGGTTAATGCCCAGATTGCCGCTTTGAATAAGCAAATTGATGCTATTAATACGGCGTTGAACCTCAATTCCGAAAATGAAATTATTAAACTGAAATTTATTGCGGCATATCAGCAGATAGGTATTATTGAAACCGAATTAAAAAAGATAGAAAAAAACATACGAGATTTTTTTGGGCGCGTTTCGACCGTAGATAAAGCCATTGTAAAAGAGCAGAAGGACCTGCGTTATGAGATCAATACATTAAATCATTGGATAGAGGTAGTAAATAATAAAATCGGCGAGTTAAATTCGCAATTGAAAGAAAATGCAGGGAAAAGTGGGTTTGATGTGTTGATTGGGAATCCCCCGTACATTCAAATTCAAAAATTTTCAGGAACTCAAATCCAAAAGGATTTAGCGAATGCAGGTTTTCAGACATTTTCTAAAACAGGTGATATTTTCAGCTTGTTCTATGAAAAGGGAATTAAAGCACTTTCATCAAGCGGGTTTTTATGTTTTATTTCCAATGATTTTACTAAAACAAAATCATCTTCTTCTTTAAGAAATTACATTGCAAAAGAAACAAATATTCTTTCTTATACTGATTTTTCTTCTGTACCCGTATTCGACGCCACGACCTATCCCGTGGTATTGTTGCTTTCTCGAAACAAACAGTTTCGGGATAGCTTTGCATATATTGTTGTTGGCGAAAATGAGTGGAATACAAAAAGATTTGTTACGGTGAATAACACAGGCATTATTAAGCAGAAAAATTTATTAAAGGATAATTGGATTCTCAAATCAGGAATTGGAAGTGAGATTTTACAAAAAATCATACAACACCCGCAATTGAAAAGTGTTTTCGGGAAATCATACAGAGGAATACTAACTGGATTTAATGAAGCATTTATTATAGATTCGGCCAAACAAATAAAAAACACGGCAATATTATACGAGGGGAAAGATATTCATAAGTGGAAAACGGGTAGCTCCACAAAAAGAATAATACTTTTTAAAAGTGGGTGGACTAAATCGGAGTATGGGAATATTTCTGAAAAAAGCGCATGGGCAAGAATCAAGCAAAATCACCCACAGATAGCCGCACATTTGGAGCCATTCGAAGAACAAGCCAAAAAAAGATATGACAAAGGTGAATTCTGGTGGGAATTAAGGGCATGTGGGTATTACGATTTGTTTGATATGCCCAAAATCATATTTCCTAATCTTCAGGTATCAAACAAGTTTGCCTTTGATGAATCTGGATGTTATATCAATGCACCTGCTGTTTTCCTATCGGTTAATAATAAATGGTTGTTGGGCATCTTGAATTCAAGAACTGTATGGTATTTTCTTAAGAATATCTGTGTTGAAAGAAGCGGTGGATATATCGAAGTTAAGCCGCAGTATTTCGAACAGATACCCATTCCAAATGCTATTTCAAAAACACAAAAAGATATTGCGACTGTAGTAGAAAACATTATCAACGATGCTAATGAGAATTTGCTTAGCAATGAATGCGTTATCGACGCCCGCGTTGCTCATCTCTACTCCCTCACCGAATCCGAATACCAACTTATTCTCGAAGGCACCGAAGACACGTTTCGCATAACCGCTCTAAATTATTTCCGTGACATTCAAAAGGGAATATTAAAATGACGCCGCAAACAAATTTGAGTTCTATCCGGATAAAAAATTTTAAAGCCGTACGGGATAGCAAAACCATCAAATTAACTCCTTTGACCGTTCTGATTGGTAATAATGGTTCCGGTAAAAGCAGCCTGATTGAAGCATTGGAAACCATGCAAACTATAGCGGTGCAAGGAATCGATACGGCAATGGCTCCATGGCATGGCTTCGAACATATCTGGAACCAGGCGGCAAGCCACGAAGTAAGCGCAAAACTTAAAGAGCAGACTCGACTTTCCAATCCAATGGGATTTGCTGCTAATGGCGTCCACGAAGGCAAAAAAGTCAAACTGGATATTGAATTGTCGCTTGAGCCAAGCAAAAACAAAATTATCCTCTATGAAAATGACCGCAAAAGTTTTGGAATAAGCCGTTCCGGGTGCATTCCAGTGTCCAATTTTACCGCTATGGCGGACAAATGGCAGTTTATGAAGCTGTTGCCGCAGAACATGTTTGAACCGCTTCCTCAAAAACGAACTCCCGGTAGCGTACGGTTGCATAAAGACGGCTCAAATATTGCAGAATACCTTCAGAGCATACGCGATCTTGATGTTTCTGCATTCGACGGGATAATCGAAACTCTCAAATTTGTCCTACCCTATGCTGAGGATTTCAAGCCTGCCATTACGAGCGAACTTGAAAAGAAAATTTATCTCTTATTATCGGAAAAAGGCATCCCAACAAGTTTGCCCGGCTGGCTGCTTTCAACTGGAACCGTAAGAATCCTTGCGCTGCTTTCAGTTCTCAGGCACCCGGAACCACCGCCATTTATTGTAATAGAAGAAATCGAAAATGGCTTAGACCCACGCACAATCCATCTTTTTGTTGAAGAAATACGCTCTTTTGTCCAAGAAGGCGCCGGTCAGGTTTTAATTACAACACATTCGCCTTATTTGTTGGACTTGCTTCCGCTTTCGAGTATTATCACGGTCGAGCGTGATAAGTTTGGGGCACCCGTTTTTAGTCGCCCAGCCGATCAAGAAGCACTTGTAAAATGGGCAAAAGATTTTACTCCTGGAAAGCTTTATACCATGGGTACTTTGACCGGGGGTAAGAAATGAAGCTCGGACTCATCTTTGAATGCGGCCCGGATGGACCGGATATTAAGGTTTGCACATATCTTCTTAAAATGCTCGACCAAAATATTGATTTCAGTTACCGTGCATTAACGAATAAGCCTGGTTTGATAAATGATTGCGGGAAAACGGCAAAGGACCTCATCAATCTCGAAAAATGCGGAAAAGTTATCGTAATTTGGGATTTGTACCCGGCCTGGCGGGAAAAAGGCCAGAAACCTTGCCGTCATAAAGACAAAGAATCCATCGCAGAAGCAATGAAAAATGCCGGCGTAAAAGTATCGCAATATGAAGTTGTTTGCATTGAAGAAGAGCTTGAATGCATAAAATTGCCCGATTCGGCACCTCAGGATCGTTTGATCCGGCACCCTAAAATTGTTTCGTCCGGCACCCCAGGATTGTCCTAACCGGCACCTTTTTCCGGATTATAATTCCAGGGTGCC
>JAQUMP010000064.1 GCA_028718065.1 Chitinivibrionales bacterium
ATGGAAACATGGGAGGATCAGTGTTAATTTTGATTTTATTTGCGAGGTCTTCAAGCGTGCCCTTGCCTATTTTTATCCCTATTTTTTCCCCTTTGGGTGAAATTCCAACATTTACGATGCCGCCAGAGGTCGTAGCAAAGGCGGCAACCGATTCAACAATTTCGCGCCATTCGCCAAGCGATTGTTTGTTTTCTATTGTTTCCGTCTCTTTAAATTCCATGCATGTAAGAAAATATATTTGCCGGTCTGGCCCAATGGATCAGAATATCAGAATCGTTAAAATCCGCTTCTGGCATGAATCGTGTAAGGTATTCTCAGCAAGGATAAAGGGGAAAACAATACAGCAGATTAGAAAAGCCGGAAATTAAGCTGAAAAAAAAGCAATATCCTTTGGGCTCAATGTTAATTGCCGAAACAGATTTTTACAAGACCTAACCGCTCTACCAGTTTCGCCACTTCGGCGCGGGATTCCACAAAGCGTAATATACTTTTCCCCGGAAGAATTTTCCGCAAAAAACGCCGGGCGCGTTAAAATGGATTATTCGGCTGAAGAAATGGAAATTTCCAGAAATCACGATCGTTGGTATACAATATTTTAATGCCGTTCGCTTCAAGGACGGAGGCAAGCACGGCATCCGGAACAAGGTTGCCGCAGACGTTGAGTTCTCTTGAAAGCCTTTGGTATATTTCCCAGGATTGCGTGTTTGCGCCGATCATTTCGACCAATGGATGCACGATGAGATTATGAATGTTAGACGACGCCTCCGCAGGTGACAAGGGAGAAGCAAATACGGAATGATGCGTGGCTATTCTGATGTAACCATGGACGGTTTCCCAAAACAGGTAGACAATGTTTTCTCCGAGAAGCAAATCATTCAACAAACGCTTTGCACGGGCATGAAATTGGCTTCTTGCATCCGATGCATACAGTAAAATGTTGGTATCAAGGCTGACACCCATCATTCCTCCAACGCTTTATAGAGTGCGTCTTTGTCCCGGTAATCAAAGCGAGGAGCCATATCATGAGAATACCAACGGATGGGCGACGGTTTCGGCGATCTCTTTTTTTCGCGCAATCCCCGTATAAGCAACTCGCCGATCACCCGGGTCAGGGGCTTGTGCTCCTTGTAGCTGATTGCCTTGATTCTCCGAAAAAGGGGCTGGTCGATTGAAATTGTAGTGCGCATATCGGTCTCCCTAAAATTGAAATATTAACTCAAATATACCATTACGACATCATTGCGTCAATAAGCATGATGCGAATGCATCTAAATTCGGTTGCTGGAGGTGAAAAATGGCGAATAAACAAAATTATTTACAACATTGTAAACCGCATGATATAATACATACTATAATTATTGCATTATATCAATATTGTTTTGCCGGCTGTTTTATTCCGAATACTTTTTTAACGAGGGGAAGCGGCCTCCTATATGTCACAAAATAATTTTATCGTGCAGGATGTCGTGGCGCACATCCACGACGAAGAAGCGTATCAGCTTAAACGATCGACCGGCCATATTTTTCATAAAATCGTTAAAAACTTCTGGATGTACGGATTTATTATGGCGCTTTCGCTGGGCGTGGGATATTCGGCGGTTTACATAGCCGATTCGTCCGGTAAATCCGCGCAGCAGGACGACGTGAGCTCCATGCTAAGCGGCCTGGGCAAGGCGGCCGGCGCCGGAGGGCTCGGAAGCCTTTCCGATGACCAGAAAAAAGCGCTCCTTAAACAGCTCCAAGCGGGAGGCGGCATTCCATGAACTGGAAAATATTCATAATAATTTCGGTCGTTCTTTTTATAATCGCCTGCGTCCTGAGCGTTTTGTATTTGGTCATGCGTATGCGCGCCGTCATCCGCTATAATCGTGACGGGCTTAGATTTACAGAATGGAAAATGTGGGACGAGGCCATCGTTTGTTTCAGCAAAGCGCTCGATATCGACGAGGACCATGCCCTCTCGCATTACAACCTGGGTTTTGTGCTGTACCACGGCAAAAATCTTGTGGACGAAGCCCTGCTGCAATTAAAAAAAGCCATCACCGAAGAACCCACGATGGCGCCCGCCTGGTATGCTGCCGGGCACCTGCTGTTCCATCAGAAAAAAAATAACAAGGATGCCCAGGAATATCTTAACCGCGCCATTGCCATCAACCCAAAATTGTGCGCGGCGTACAATACCCTGGGGCAAATCGAAATCGGGCTCGAAAACTGGGTAAAGGCGACCGAATATTTTGAGGCGGCCATAACCTGTAATCCCGATTACGATGCCGCGCACTGCAATTTGTCCGTCGCCTGCATGTATCTGGGCCGCAATGCCGACGCTATCACGCACGCCGAAAAATACGTTGATTTACAGCCGCACTTTGCTTTGGCGCACCGCAACCTGGGCAATATTTACGGCGCCTGCGGCAAGCGTGAAATCGCGGTGGTGGCGCTCGAACGGGCGCGGGCTTTGAACCGCAAAGACTGGATCGTTTACTTTTGGCTGGGGTGCCTTTACCTGCAGCTTGCTAAATACGAAAAAGCCATTCCCGCCTTTCAGGAAGTTCTTTGTTATCGCGGCAATTTCGCCCTGGCTTATTACAATATGGCGCTTTGCTACGAGGCCATGAATCAAAAAGAGCATGCCAAAACATACATCGAAAAAGCCATAGAATTAAATCCGTCACTCGGAAAAGATCTTATATAATAAGGAGGCGCTTGTGGAATTAGGCCGGTATATCCAGGGAACAAAGCTCTTCGAAGGCATCCACGAAAAGCAATTGCAAAACCTTACAACGATCGCCAGGGAAAAAAGCGTTGCCAAAGGCGAATATGTCTTTAAGGAAGGCAGCCTTGGCAGCGAGTTTTACGTTATTATGCAGGGCACGATCGCCATTAATAAAAATGTCGCGGGCGGCCGCAAGCGCAATTTAAGCAATCTGCACTCGGGCGATATCTTCGGCGAGCTGGCCCTGTTCGATTCCCAGCCGCGCAGCGCCGATGCCGAGGCCGGCGAAGAAACCAAACTGGCGGTGTTCCCCAACGATCAATTCCTGGAACTGCTCGCCAAAGACCATTCTTTCGCCTCGCTCATCCAGCGGCGGATCATTAATGTTCTTTGTAAACGCCTGCGCGAAACCGACGACATGCTCAACGAAGGCGTTATCTGGGGATTTTCGATGGAGTTTTAGCGCGGTAAAGCCCCTAAATAACCCGACAAAAGCTCCGCCATTTTTTTGTGCCCCCTATGGGTAAAATGGGTCATGTCAAAAAAACAATCGTCGTCCATTGCCTCTGTAATGTCAAGCATTGCAATCTCTGATTGCGCCACCATTTCTTTATACCGGACCAGTGCGCTGAAATAGGGTTGTTTACAGGAGAGGCATTCCCGAAAAAGCGCCTTGTTGCGCGGGACAGCCACGATTACCGCCCGCTCGCCCGCCCGTTTCATTTCCTGCAGCAAATTTATGAGATTTAAATCATTCCGGCCGCTAAAACAAAATGTTTTGCGGGCGACATTTTCGGGCTCGGGGCCAAGCTCTTTTTGATTCTTGCTCGTATAATTAAAAAGCATCTGCTTAAACAGAATGTTCGCCACGTTTTGGCTCAGCAGAAACAAATTGCTTTTGCGGGGAAAGGAGTCCGGCAAAACACAGTATGTTTTTTCTATTTTGTCGGAAAGGAATTCAATGTCCAGGCCGTAAATAATAATTTTGGGACGAAGCCCATTGTTTTGGATGATTTTTAATATTCTTGCGGCGTCCGTGACGCTTCCTCCGGGGACCGCAAAATTTATTACGTTTTTTCCGAGGGCCGCGGACATTAAAAAAGGAAACGTGAATTTTTCGTTGACTTTAAACCCGTAAAGCTGGGAATCCCCTAATAGTATTATACCGCCGTTAATTTCCTTTTTCTTATGTTTTATAAACAAATCCAGCACGTTTGCCCGGTAGGCGTCATTTACCCAGCGGATATCCGGCGCCCGGTGGGAATTCCGTATTAAAGCAATAAAGCCCGCAAATACGGCAAGCGAGTAAGTCGCTAAAATCAACGGCAGGGCGATTATTGCGATTAATGAATATTTTTTGGCGGTCATAAAAGGTCAAAAATTAAAGTATAAAAACTCTTTTACCCGGTACACGTTAATAAGGGCGTAGCTTGCCATTAAAATTAAAAACGCAAGCCGCGGCCGCGAGGGCTTAAAGCCGCGCGCAAGCTCATTTGAATTGGGCGCCCAAAGGACGATGCCTAAAAACGCGACAATCAGCAGGGGCAGCATTTTTCCGCCCTTTACATCCCAGAATACGGGACCAAAGGTCAGGCCGGCGTTCTGCAAAAATCCGCACCATTTTGCCATTTCCGCAGGCAATACAATGCCATGCATTCCGATCATTCCTTTAATTATCCTGATGGCCCCGGCAAAAGTATGCGCCCGGAAAAAAACCCATCCGATATTGACAACGTTAAAGGTAATGAACCAGGCTAGCGCCGCCGGCATGATTTTACCGGTCTTGCGCCAAAGCCGGTTAACAATAAGACCGGTCCCATGCAGCAGGCCCCAGGCAACAAAGGTCCACCCGGCGCCGTGCCAGATTCCGCCAATAAGAAACGTAATCAGCACGTTCCGATAGCTCCTGAAATCGCCCCGGCGGTTCCCGCCGAGCGGAATATAAACATAGCTCGACAAAAAGCGATTGAGCGTCATGTGCCAGCGACGCCAGAAATCGCCGATGCTGAGCGCCTTATACGGGGAGTTAAAATTAGCCGGCAATGCGATATTAAATAAAAGCGCCGTTCCCAGCGCCATGTCGGTGTAGCCGCTAAAATCAAAATAAAGCTGGAAGGTAAAACTCAGCGAGGTCGCCCAGGAATCCAGCAGGCCTAAATCATGCCCGGAGCCAAAACCGGCATTTGCCCATACGGCAAAGGTATCGGCAATCGCCACTTTTTTAAAAAGACCCATAAAAAACAAGGAGAGTCCGGCCGAAACGTTATTCCAATCGAGATCTTTTTTGTCAAGATTCTTAAACTGGCGGATCATTTCGGCGTGGTGCACGATCGGGCCGGAGATGAGCTGGGGGAAAAAGGATACAAACAGGCAATAATCCAGTATGTTTTGGCCCTCCACCTTTCCCTGATAGCAATCGATGATATAGGCGATTTGCTGGAACGTAAAAAAACTTATTCCCAGCGGAAGAACGATATGGAGCAGACTAAAATCGGCGTGCAGCAGCCCATTCAGGTTGCCGATAAAAAAATCGGTGTATTTAAAATAAGCGAGCAACCCGATATTGCATAAAAGCCCGCAGGCGAGCAGGGCTTTTTTGGCAAAAACATCATCCTTTTTGCCAAGCAATAAACGACCAAGTACGTAGTTAATTATTTTTGAGGCCAGCAGCAGCGGGACATAGGCGGGGTTCCAGAAGCCGTAAAAAAAAAGCGAGGCAAAAACGAGCCAGGCCTTTGCCCAGGCAACCAAGGAAAAATGCCGCAAAAGATAATAGCCGAAAACCACCAGCGGTAAAAAACAGAGGATATAGGAATATGAATTAAAAAGCATGCTTCCTGACGGGAAAAAAGGTGTTATCTGTATTATCAATTTCTTGCCTGCCAAAAGGCAAGAGGATTTTAGAAATCACGCGTTAGCAATTGACATCTCTCATACATTCCCGTATACTTTAATCAAAATGTGAAAGGGCGAAATAATGCAATGTGATGATGAAAAACAATTCCTTGATCAGGCATATTCCACCTATGAATTTAAAACCTCCTCACAAAGCCGGGTCATTAGGGAATTGGCAATCCGGACCATAACGCCCTATATCGATTCGCGCAAATCGGAAGTAGGTTTACAGTTAGGATGCGCGGACGGATACGAGACCGAATTGCTCGCCAAACTATTACGGCAATTGGACGTTCTCGAAGGCTCAATAAAATTTATCGATGATGTCCGGAAAAAAAGCATCTCGCGCGTAAACTTGATCTACTCGCTCTTTGAACAATTTAAAACCCCAAAAAGAAAGAAATACGACGTTGTTTTTGCGACCTTCGTGCTCGAACATATTCTTGATCCGGCCCTGTTGCTTAAAAAAATTGGAAAGGCGCTCCACGAAAACGGCTTGCTTTATGTTGTGGTTCCAAACGCCAGGGCATTGTCACGGCAGCTGGCGCTCCATATGGGTGTCTTGAAAAACCTTTACGCCTTGACTCCGAACGATGTGAAACATGGACACCGACGGGTGTTCGACCGCAATTCTCTGAATAAATTGTTGGAGTCCTGCGGTTTTCAGTCCGTTGCCCAGGGTGGAATCATGCTAAAAATACTGGCGGATTTTCAAATGGACCAGCTTATCGACTCCGGCATGCTCAAGGCGGAACATATAACCGGACTCTATTCTCTTGGCTTGGAATACCCGGACCTTTCAGGGGCAATTTATACGATTTGCAAGAAACGTACATAAAAGGATTATTTGCATGCTTTCGTATATTCAGAAGAATAATAATAGAAGCAAATTAAAGGACATTCTCCCCGTAAAAATGCCTTTAGGCCTTTGCATAGAGCCGACGAACCTCTGCAATTTTAAATGCGTGCAATGCCCTGTTTCGCTTGATGAGTTTGAATCGGTGGTGGGAAAAAGAATGAATATGAAAATGGAATTATTTAAGAAAATAATGGCCGATATAAAGGCTATGGGGAGACTGAACAACCTAAATTTATACGGTGACGGTGAACCATTTTTAAACAAAAACATTCTCGAAATGGTACGAATTGCCAAGCGCGACGATATTGCGGGAGCTATTACAATTACCACGAACGCATCGCTCATTACGGAAGATACGGCATTGGAAATACTAGATTCAAAGCTTGATTATTTGAGGGTTTCCGTTTATTCGGTATTGCAGGAGCGCTTTGCCGGGATTACGCAAACAAAACTGGATAATGAATTGATATTTCGGAATATTAAATATTTAAGCGCCAAAAAGAAAGAAACCAAGCGCGAGAAGCCTTTTGTTTACGTTAAAATGCTTAATGCGTATAGCGGAGAAAATGATTTATTTATCAGCAACTATAAAAATATCGCGGACGAGGTAAACATAGAATCACCGATGAATTGGAACGGCTATAAAGGAATCGATCTGATCTCAAAAATCGATCCCTTACGGAAAACCGACGAAACAACGCTCCAAGGTTACTATGGAAAAGTTTCCTGCTCCGGGAAGAAAAGAGTATGCACTACCCCATTTTTAACTTTAAACGTAAAGTCGAACGGCGATGTTGTTATTTGCATTGTGGATTGGAACCGAGGGACCATCGTCGGCAATATCGGCCGGGAAAGCCTAAAGGACATTTGGTTCGGCGAACGATTGCGGAAATTCAGGGAGATGCATATTAGAAATAGAAGGGCCGAAAATCCTTCCTGCCGTAATTGCAGATTTTTATACGGCAATCCCGACAACATGGACGATCTAACCGAGGAACAATTTCAAACTATTCTTAATTGCAAGCCGTGAAACAGCCTCTATGAAAAAGAATGTCCTGGTTTTCCCGTGCGGAACTGAAATAGGTCTGGAGATACACAATGCTCTGCGATACTCAACCTTTATTGAGCTTTACGGTTCCTCCAGCGTCGACTCAAATCATGGAAAATACGTTTACCAAAATTACGTTGAGAACATCCCCTCCGTCCACGAAGACGCTTTTTTGCCCGAGATCAACCGGCTCATTTCAAAATATTCGATAGATGTTGTTTTCCCGGCGCATGACAGCGTGTTGCTTACCATGAGCGTTCTACGGGACAAGATAAACAGTATCGTTATTGCCCCCCATTCCGAAACTTGCCGCATCTGCCGTGACAAAGAACAGACCTATAAGGCAATGGATGGCGTGGTTCCCGTGCCGCAACTATTTCATTCGGCGGACGACATCAAAAAATTTCCCGTATTTTTGAAACCAAGAATCGGTCAAGGGTCAAAAGGCGTGCAGGTGTCGCGCACACGAGACGAGACAATCTTTTTTACCGGCAGGCAAGCGGACTTGCTTATTACCGAGTATCTGCCGGGCAAAGAATATACGATCGATTGTTTCACCGACAGGTTCGGCGCGCTCCGTTTTGCCAAAGGGCGCGAAAGAAACAGGATAATGAACGGCATCAGCGTCGACACCTTCCCGGTTGACAATGCGCAATTTCGGCTTTATGCCGAAAAAATTAACCAGCGGCTGAAAATGAGGGGAGCTTGGTTTTTCCAAATGAAACGGCGTGCCGACGAAGAGTTGGTTTTGCTCGAGATTGCGCCGCGAGTTGCCGGTGCAATGGCATTATATAGAAACAAAGGGATAAATCTTCCGTTGCTCAGCCTCTTCGACGCCCTTGACGTGGATGTCCAAATTTGCGAAAACGAATTCAATATAAGGCTCGATCGGGCGCTATCTAACAAATTCCGCATCGATCTTAAATATGAAACGATCTACGTTGATTTAGACGATACGCTCCTGTGCCGAGACAAGATCAATATTTCCCTGATAGCGTTTTTGTTCCAATGTGTAAACAATAAAAAGAAAATCCATCTTATAACCAAGCACGCCGGAAACGTTGAACATATTTTAAGGGAAAACAGGATCGCCCAATTATTCGATTCCGTCATCATTTTGGACGCCCTCGAAAAAAAGCATGGCCGGATTACGGAAAAGCAAGCAATCTTTATTGATGATTCTTTTGCAGAAAGGGCCGAAGTTAAAAAGCGGTGCAACATCCCCGTATTCGATACTTCGGCCATAGAATGTTTACTGGACTGGAAAAGCTGATTCCCATGATAGAAAACAGAGAAATAAGCGATTTAGACCGGGCGTATTTAAAGATCATACGAAAAAGCGTAGCCTCTTTTTTAAGGCATTGTGCGAAAAAATACGATTTTAACGGCAGACTATTGGACATCGCTCCGCAAGATCATGCGGGGGCTTCCCCTTTTTTCAGGAAAGCAACGATTGAGACCCTTGACATAAATCCGAATTCAGGCGCGACCTATATCCTTGATCTTTGCAAATGCAACAGGCACGTGATAACCGGCGGCCGCTTCGATCTGATCGTTTGCACCGAGGTTCTCGAACACACCCTTAACCCCTTTTCGGCAGTTAAAGAAATAAATAGGCTGTTAAAGCAAGGAGGATTGGCGCTTATTTCCACCCCTTTCAATTTTAGAATACATGGTCCCTTGCCTGATTGCTGGCGCTTTACGGAACACGGTTTACGAGCTTTGTTTGCCAAGTTTAAGATAATCGAGCTTAATGAAGTCAAAGAAAAAGATCGTTGGCTCATGCCCGTTCATTATACCGGCGTGTTTCAAAAAGGGACTGAAAATGTTTAAAGGCAAAAATTCGGTCGAAGATTTGGCGATTTGCGGCGGGAAACCCCTTTTTAACGAAAAACTTCACGTGGGTCGTCCTAACATTGGCGATCAGGCTAAATTTCTCGATCGAGTCAAAGATATTCTCGATAGAAAATGGCTTTCGAATAACGGGCCATTGGTTCAGGAATTCGAAAAAAAAATTGCCGATTATATAGGAGCAAAACATTGTATTGCAATGTGCAATGCAACGATCGCGTTAGAAATAACAACCAGGGCGCTCGGTTTTAAAGGAGAGGTAATTGTACCGTCTTTCACTTTTGTTGCTACGCCGCACTCCCTTCAATGGCAGGAGATAACCCCCGTTTTTTGCGATATCGACCCGAGAAACCATTGTATTGACCCTGGAAAAATTGAGGCCCTCATAACTCCCCGGACAACCGGCATTATCGGGGTTCACCTTTGGGGCAGCGCCTGCGATGTGGAAGCAATCCGGTCCATCGCTAAACGCCACAATTTAAAATTCATGTTTGACGCAGCGCATTCTTTTGCCTGCTCGCATAACGGAAAAATGGTCGGTAGCTTTGGAAATGCGGAAATATTCAGTTTCCATGCGACTAAATTTTTCAATACTTTGGAAGGCGGAGCCGTTACCACGAATGATGATGACCTTGCGGCTAAAATACGGCTCATGAAAAACTTCGGCTTTTCCGGTTACGACAGCGTTATTTACATTGGAACAAACGGTAAAATGAATGAGACTTCGGCCGCAATGGGACTTACCAATTTCGAAAGCATTTCAACGTTTATTAATGCAAATAAAAGGAATTATACCGCCTATCAAGAGGGCTTGAGAGGTATACCGGGAATACGGCTCAAGACCTATAACGAGCAAGAAAAAACAAATTACCAATACATTGTTTTGGAAATTGACGAAAATGTAACGAAAATCTCCAGAGACCTTTTAGTAAACCTGCTGCATGCCGAAAATATAATCGCCAGGAGATATTTTTACCCCGGATGCCATCGCATGGAACCCTACAAATCGTATTTCCCGCACGCCGGCATGTTATTGCCCGAAACGGAAAAGGTTTGTCAAAAAGTCATGGTTTTGCCGACGGGCGCCTCCATTACGCCGGCGGAGGCGCTTATGATCTGTTCCGTACTGTCATTTGCAATCGAAAATGCTTCGCTCGTCACAAAAAGCGTGTAAAAAAAATGCCCGGACAAATCGATTTGGCCGTATCCGTATGCATGATCACCTATAACCATGCGCCGTATATTGCGCAAGCCATTGAGAGCGTGTTGCAGCAAAAAACAAACTACGTTTTTGAGCTTGTCATTGGCGAAGACTGCTCTACCGATAAAACCAGGGAAATCGTTTTAAAATATCAGGAAAAGTATCCCGACATTATCCATGTCGTAATGTCGGAATCGAATGTGGGCGTAAAGAAGAACTGGAACCGGACGCTCAGAGCCTGCAAGGGCACGTACCTCGCTTTCTGTGAAGGAGATGATTATTGGCTCCGTTACGACAAGCTGCAAAAAGAAGTCGATTACCTGGAAACCCATCCGGATTGCAGCATGGTTTTTGCCGATTG
>JAQUMP010000065.1 GCA_028718065.1 Chitinivibrionales bacterium
CTCGGACGCGAACTCCGGGGTTTTGCGGAAAAATTCCCGTTGGAAATGAAGCTTCATAAAGAAACAAAATGTCTTACCCTTCTTGGAACTACCGGCGATAATGATGCCTGGAAATCACGCCATGATTCAAAGGGGCATCAGACTATTCCACTGCCCAGCGAAGATGTCGTCAATAAAATACCCATGATCAGAAATCTGATCAAACAATTGGGGCTGGATATAAAAACGGTAATTAAGCCCGATCCCGGGATCATTCAGGACTTGTCGGAGAACACCTTCAACATATTCCTGGTTCCCGAAGCAGCGGGGAGCTCGTATATACTGGCGCAAGATACTTTTGTGGTTCCTTTTAATATTAAATCGGTATTGGGGTTTGGCGGTCTTTTACCCGATGGGAATATATTTGCCATCATAATCTTTTCAAAAAAGACCATTTCCGAAGCAGTTGCAAATCAATTCAAAACCCTGGCGCTTGCAATAAAAATTTCCCTTTTGCCCTTCCTTAAAAAGGTGTTCACGGATGAATAAAATGCGTGAATTGCAAAACAAGCTGGACGCATTGGAACAGCTTATTGACGTTCAGGAAAAAAGCATTATCGAACAGACGAAAAAACTCTATGCTGAAATAGAAAAGCGCAAAATAGTGGAGGAAAAACTCATTCAAAAGAACCGCGAAATAATCGACTTTGCCGACATGCTCACCCACGATCTTAAAAACCCGCTGGTCGGTATCAAGAGTGCCTTCGATATGCTAAAACTCGAACCAGTCCTTCAAACTAAAAAAGACATTCTCGAAATATTGGAAATCGGCATCCAGAGCACCCGTTATATGCAGGGATTGATCGGGGATTTGCTGGAAATCGCGCGCTTGGAATCCGGCGGAAAAGAGCTGGAAATAAAACTTGTAAATGTTAAGGAAATCGTCGACGGCGTTCTTGCGCAGCTGCATTTTGGATCAAATAGCCGGAATACGCAAATTTGCACGGATGTTGATATCCAGGCATTCGCCGACGCATCCGCGCTGACTAAAACGCTCATGAATCTTATCGGCAATGCCCTTGCTTACCTGGACGATAAATCAGTGCATAAAATAGCAATAAGCGCGCATTACCAAAACGGCAATGCCCTTTTTTCGATTCAGGACAACGGCATGGGAATCCCGCTCGCAAACCAGGCCGGGATTTTTGACAAATTCAAGCGTGGTGACAACGTTAAAAGCCGTAAAGGCACCGGCCTTGGTCTTGCGATATGTAAAGGAATCATAGAAAACCACGGCGGCAAAATATGGTTTGATAGCGAAGAGGGTAAAGGAACGACGTTTTTCTTTAACTTGCCGGATGTGCATCTGTCTTGAACAACAAGAGTCAGCCTTGGAATTACCTTATGTCGCTCGAAAAAATTGATAATCCCGGCTTTGTTTACATTGCTTATCGCCGAAAGGACCATACGGATTTCGATGTATTCAAATCCACTCTCGATGCTTCGATAAAACAAGATCAGGCCATCCAGAATATCGTAATAGACTTGACAAGAGATAAGATGCTTACGGAAGGGGAAATCGCCTTGATTGCCAAAGCCATTCAAAGGCTGCAAGGGACGTCACGATGCCTGCGGATCGTGGCCTGTAAAGAAATAGCGAGAAAACTTGAATCGACCAACCTGCTTATAATGAAAAACATAATCGCTTACTTGAACCATGAATCGCTTCTTCAGGATTTGAATAAAAATTGCAGCGTGGTCTCGGATCCCGTTCTGGTAACGGACGGCCAATAACCAAGGTGAAGACAACTTAATAAAGGATGGGAAAAAAGGATAAATATGGATCTTGACGTATTTGAAAAAGGGAAGAAAATAGGAATTTTAAGTAATGTGAGTGTGGATATTGGAAATGGTGCGGCAAATGTTTTTGGCACTTGGGTGGGTATTTTGCCGTTCGAAAACGTTTCGGACCAGATAATCCCCTTCGAATTAAGAGGGCCGGGTATCTATATCTCTAACGTAAAGATAATAAGCGGCGTTGGCGATCAGCTAAATCAGGTAATCAAACTAACGGGAATTTTAGAGTATCAAGATCGCAATAGAAATTAAAGCAGAACGTCGGATTGCAAGGCTTTGGGATTACCTTTTTGATTTTATCACGGAGGGCCTTGTCCATGCGATATTTGTACCTTTATTTGGAAATTATCCTCTATAGCTGCGTCACCATCCTTTACCTATTGGTGTTTTCACGGTACCGTTATCATCCGGTTCTTGAAAACCGCTTGGAGAAAAAACGAAAGACCGCCCCCTGGAAGGAAGCTCTTTTCCTGGCCGGGTTTTCAATTGCCGTCGCAATAATTTTACTTACCTGGAATAAATTATACCCATCACAATTTCATCATGCCGGGTATTTTGGCGCATTCTTTACCGGTACGATCGTAACGCTTGCGGTTTTCCGGAAGTGGATCAATCATGTCGACCTCACGCTCTGTTTTCCGAGCATGATTGCGGTTTGGGCGATGCTACTCGCCTTTGAAGCGATTCTGCTTCATAACAATGCCGGTTGGATCTATACCGACAGCACGGTTTTGGCGATCAAACTTGGTCAAAAGGTAACCTTTATCCTGGAGAACCTGATTTTCTTTTATCTTTTTTCACCCTTCATGTCGATTTTGATATTTACCAGGCTGGCCTATAAACGCTCCGATATAACAGCTTTTTTTCTGACCAACCTGATTGTATGGGGCACTGGCCTATGGTGGGAATATGTCTGTATCGGCCTATTCAACCTTTGGTATATGGTTACCGAGCGCAGCATCCTGCCATTTAGTTTCTTCGGGGCAAAAACTACGATCGAGGAAATGCTATACTATGTTCCGTTTGCATCGATTTCCATTCTAATGTATTTAATGCTGTATTATCGTAAGTATCGATACGATTTCGTTTGGGCACACCGAAGGGATAAAATCCGTACTTATTTTGATACTGGAGGGGAAAAGAATATTTAGCATTATCCCTCGAACCAAGGTTTTCTTATGCCGGAATATACAATTTCTCTTCTGCTATGGATCTTGCCTGTAATGGGCATAGGAGTCTTTCTTCAATCGAAAAAGTTGCTGAAATCCGTCCAGAGAAAAGCATTGCTCATGAACCTTATAATTTTCGCCGGCATCGGATTTTTCCTGGATCTAATGTTTGCTCAGCAATTCTTCCGGTTTCCAGCCCCGGTCATGACTTTAGGAATTACAATCAACAAAGTACCGATAGAAGAATTTCTATTTTACCTTTTTGGGTTCTGGTTCATCGTACTTTTTTACGTTTTTAATGACGAGTATTTCCTGCGTAAATATAATAAGGATGATCGGCGCTATATCACCTACGCGCGCCGGATAAATAAAATATTTATCCTATTCTTTAAGCCATGGCATATCTTTATTTTATTGATCGTTTTGACCGGCGTTACCCTCCTCAAGCGGCACATTAATCCTGCGGACCCCATATTGCCTGAGTATTTGGTATTTTTAATTATTTTCGCCTATGCGCCATTCATCTTTTTTTGGCGTCTCACCCATACATTCGTCAATGTTCGGGCCTTGGTTCTGGTCATGGTTTTGACCTCACTGATTTCAATTATCTGGGAAGTGACTTTGGCCCTTCCCCGGGGATATTGGAACTATAACCATGATTATATGCTGGGCATTTTTATACCGGTCTGGTCCTTTTTGCCGATAGAGGCGGTAACGGTATGGTTTGTTTGCAGCTTGATTATTCTCAGTTATGAGTACACCAAAATTTTTCTGCATCACCGCAATGTGATTCTGTATAAACGCCGCCACAACAGAGCTAGGGCTTAGGAATCCTTAATACTTTTTCCATCAAAGAATAGCAGGCATATATTTTTATTATAGGCCTTTCGGGACCACTGAATTACAGAACATTGGATTCTATGCTCTTTTGAGGGACGGTAGCAGGTGACATTCCCCATTTGCTGGGAAGAAATTGTTTTTAGCTATGATACCTTTGAACACAATAGCTTTGTTGACGTCACCCTTGTTCACGCTTTTTCTGTTCGGATATGTTTACGGGCAACGCCGAAAAAATCGTCTTAACCATACTTTTTTGGTGCTTGCCGGGACCTATTTCCTTTTGACATTCTGCGATTTTATGTTTCGGGTCATCCCCCCGGGCTTTCTTCGGCATGTGCTGCTTGAGGTTGCGACAAGTCTGTTCTTTATCGCCAGTTTTGTATTCCTTGACTTCATGTATGCCTTTGTGAAGAGACCACGGGATAAATACCTGGCATTTTTTGGCGTCGAGGGGATCATCGGCATGGTTATACCTTTTTTAAATATACCCTTACACGATGACTCTTCCCTTGCTTCACCAGGATTTTCGGTACCCTTGCCGAATTGGCTGTTTGGCGTAATTTTCGTCATTTACATTTTCCCGGTTACGATCTTTGGAATAATTCTTGCCCTTAATGCCTATCGAGTGGAGTCGGACAGAGAGGATAAGAAGCGGCTTTTAATTTGGATCGGTGGAATGGGCGCTGCATTTCTCTATCTTGTCGGAGTCTGTTTCATTTTCCCGCGTTTATTTAAAATGCCTATATTATCGTCGTTCGTTTCGCTTGCTATCATCATAATTGATTTATTTATGTATTGGTCCGTCCGGCGCTATAATTTCCTCACGGTAAACATTAATCAACTCGAAGAAATCCTCGACAAGGTTTTCAGGGATGTCGGCGATTCGGTATTATTAATCGACCAAAGACGAAAAATTGTCCGCGCGAACGATGCGGCGACAAAGTTGTTCGATATAAGACCCGAATCGATCGGCTCACTCTCCGTAAATGATATTATTCCAGAAATCGGCTTGGATCACTTTTTGAACAACTTTGAAACCGAAGTACAATTGTCCGGCGAACGACGATCAATAACCATCACGAAAACGAACCTGCGCGCCGCCGATGAATCTCTTCAGCACATGCTGACTATTCGTGATATTACCAAGATTAAACGAGCAGAGGAAGATCGGCTTCGGATTCAAAAGCTTGAAACTCTCGGTATCCTGGCGGGCGGCATTGCCCACGATTTCAATAACTTTTTGTGCGGCATAGTTTCAAGTTTCGGTCTGGCAAGCATGGGGCATCATTCAGAGGCGGAACTTAAAGAAATCTTGGCCGAAGGCGAACGAACCGCGTTGAGTGCGCGCAGTTTAACGCACCAGCTCCTGACCTTTGCCAAAGGCGGCGAACCGGTATGTGAAAATATTGATATTCTTCCATTGATTCAGGGGGCATGCACATTCGCGGCACGCGGGAGCCATATTAAATTGGAGTTTTGCTTGCCTGACCACAGAATCTGCATTAATGCCGACGACGGGCAGATCCGTCAGGTTTTTCATAACATCGTGATGAACGCCTGTCAGGCAACGCCCGAAGGAGGCGTGGTACGGGTACTGGGTGATGTCAAAGAAATAACCTCTGACCAATTACTGCCGTTGAGGACAGGGCGCTATTTCGAAATAAAAGTGGTCGATCCGGGTTGCGGGATTTCTCCCCAAGTATTACCCCGTATTTTTGAGCCCTATTTTTCCACAAAAAAAGAAGGGAGCGGCCTTGGATTGGCCATAGCGTATTCTATTGTGCAAAAGCATAATGGTTATATCGCCGTTGTTTCAAAGGCTGGATCAGGTTCGGTTTTTTCCGTATTTTTACCCGTCAGCCCAATTGATAAATCTGAAGCAAATAAATCTTCCAACAAAGAAGAAATGCTTCCCAATAAAGGCAAAGTTCTGATTATGGATGACGTAAAGGTCATACGTATGACTTTGTCTATGCTTTTGAAAAGATTGGGGTACGTTGTAGACGAAAGTTCAACAGGTGAGGAGGCGTTACAGCGTTTCGATGAAACATTAAAAAGCGGTTCGACTTATCGGTTTGTCATTACCGATCTGACCGTTCCAGGAGGAATGGGAGGAAGGCTGCTTGCTCAGAAAATTGCCGTGCTCGCCCCGGAAGTTCCGGTCATCGTAACAAGCGGGTATTCCGAAGATATGGAAATTGCCCGGTATAAGGATTTTGGTTTTGCGGGCGTCTTGCGCAAACCGTACAATTTATCGGAGCTGAAAAAAGCAATCGAATCGGTTGAACATGCGGAGAAATTCTGAACGTATTCAAGAAAAACGTTGTGACTGATAATCCGCGATTAGCGTATCCCATGAAAAAGCAAAAAGAAAATAAAGATCGCGAACGGCGTATCACCTACGAAATTGTGGTGGATTGCTATAACGAAGAAGAAAGTTCGACCGGCTGGCACTGCTATCTCGAAGAATCGTTGAAGGTTCCTTTCCAGGCTGAATGCATCAAAAGAAAGCCCGGATCGCCCTTGCGAAAAGGAGAGATAATAAAAATCATCGCAATGTCGGATTTGGATCTCTGCTCGCATGAAATGATTGTGGACATTGAATTGTTGGGCAGGAAGTTTGCGGTCCCACTCGATCAATTAAGGCCGATCAAGGCAAATAAGAAAACGATTGAGGCGGTCGAAGACAGGCATTACTGGAAAAAAATGGGATATGAGTTCTGAACCGCTTGAACATAATCGGTACAATTTGTCTGAGCCGATAAAGTACAGAAAACACCATCATGAAAACGTCAGAGAAAAAAAGCAAAACAGATCCCTTCCTAACCCTCACCTGGTTCGATCTTGAGTCATGGGCCGGAAGAAAGGTGCTTTCCCGCGGTAAATCCTACCAGCATTCCGGGTATGTAAAAGAATTCGGCATAACAGGCGATGGTGAGTTAGTGGCCTGGGTGCAGGGAACAAAACCTTATGCGACAAAAGTCGGTTTTAAAAAGAATAAATTAACGTCGTCCTGCACCTGCCCGTATGGTGCGAGCTGTAAGCACGCTGTGGCACTTGTGGTCGAATATCTCGAAAGGATGAAAAACAAAAAAGATGTCCCGATCATTTCCGCAGGCGACGAACGGTTGAGACAGATAAAAAGAGGCCATACGGAATGGCCGGATGATTACAATAATGATTTTGATGGTGGCGAAGAAATTTTCGACGACGATGAATCAGGTAGCAAAACGACAGAATCCGCCGGTGACGTCGGGACTTATCTAAAGAGTAAATCAAAAGACGATCTTGCCGCGATCCTGTCCGAAATCGCCGAGCGTCACCCGGAGGTCCAAAGTGAACTTAATTTCAAAGCCGGGATATCCTCGAAATCGGTCAATACGCTTGTAAAGACGATAAAAAAAGAAATTGATCGGGTCTCCAATGAACCCGGCTGGTACGATTACCGTCGGCATACCGGCTACAGCCCGGATTATTCGAGCGTAAAATCAGGAATGGAAAAACTGCTTGAATCCGGCAAGCCGGATGAGGTCGTAAAGCTTGGCGGGTATCTGTTCGCAAAAGGTAGCGAACAAATTGGGCAGAGCAATGACGAAAACCAAACCGTTGATGAGGTCGCCAACGCCATGAGCGTGGTATTTGACGCCCTGAAGGTCTGCTCCATGCCGGACGTGGATAAAATGGAAAAAGCGCTCGACTGGAAACTGGAGGACGGTTATTGTATATGCGATGGATTTGATAAATTCTGGAAAAGAAAATTCGGTAAAAAAGACTGGAGCTTACTTGCGGATCGGTTGTTTGAACGTCTGAAAGGCTTAAAAATAGAACCAGGGAGCAGGGAGTTTCATAGTACCTATCAGCGCGATAAAATGACCGACAGAATAATTGAAGCATTGGTACACGCAGGCAGGAATGATGAAATAATTCCATTGTGCCTGCGGGAAGCCGAGATGACCGGGAGTTATAACCGGCTTATCGAGCAGCTTCGCGGCGCAGGAAAGCTGGATGAGGCCGAGAAATGGATACGCAAGGGCGTTGAAGCCACGGATAAAATAAAGCACGGCATTGTTGGCGACCTTATTGAACATCTGCTGGAAATTCGAACGGCAATACGTGATTGGCCATTCGTGGCTGCAGTCAGAGCAGATGAGTTCTTTGACAATCCTTCTCTCGAAACATTCAAGAAATTAATAAAATCCGCAGAAAAGGCAAAAGTTTTAGAACCAGTACAGAATGCGGCCATGAATTACCTTCGAACCGGCAAACTGCCGCGACCAGGGTCGGAAGAATGGCCCCTGCCGAAAACAGGGTTGGTGAAGTTAGAAAAAAATGGTTACTCTCGGCTACCATTTACGGCCATCTTAATCGATATCGCGCTTTTTGAGAAAAACATAGACGAGGCCTTAAGACTATATGATGGAGGTCGGCAGGGAAATAGACAAGATGATAATTTTAATTCATCCTGGGGCGAGGGCATGCATAGTACGATTGCGAGTGCAATAAAAGCCAAGTACCCCGATCGTGCCGTGGAAATATGGAAACATCTGGCGCTGTACCATATTGGTTTTTCCAATCCGAAGGGCTATTCCTTAGCGGCAAATTATCTGAGAAAGATCCAGAAAATACTTACGACTCAGAATAAAGACACTGAATGGAAGCGATATTTAGCAGCGCTACGAGCAGAGCATAAACGTAAAATCAGATTGTTGGAAATTCTTGATTCGATGTCAGGGAAACGCATTATCGAAGGATAATATTGTTTTTGGTTCATCCTATTATACAAAGGCAACATCATGATAGATTACCAAAAAATAATTACCGTTTGCGATAATGGTTCGCGAATATCAAAAACGTTTGTGGATGACTTTCTCATCTATTTTATAGCCGAACACGAAGGGCTGGACGAAAGGATAGTCAGGCAGTTCGGCAATTTCAGGAACGTCATAATGAAAATGCCGGAGAGTTGGACAAGAATGCTCATGTCCCAGCTTGTCGCGCATAGAATATTTAGAAAAGATGGCCTTGCTCGTGAATATATCCACCACGCGGGAATACTAAAACGCAACCGGGAAGAGCTTGAGTTTTATCAATTCCAGATTGAACATCCGTGGCGATTTACCTTCTGCTCGATAGAAAATTATCTCCTGCATGACATTTATGAAATGAAGGACGCGGTCTCGGGTGAAACCCTTCTGGTCTACTCCCCCGGTATTTCCAAAACGTATAAGGAAACCGGCGGCGGTGCCAGGCTCTGGTTATTGCTGATCGGATTTAACGGGGTGTGCTACCAGACTTACGGACCTTTGGTATATTTAAAAGGAATCCAACCGTTCGATTTGTTTTTCTTTGCAAAACAGATCAAGCCGGAAATTCTTTTCCAGAATGAAGTGCAGGATGTGATTGAATCAAACCCGATTCCATTTGCAATGCTATATTCCGGGGCCGAACTACCGATAACGGTTCATAATAAGGATATGGTGGTATGCTGTAAATCTGAATTTCATGTCAAGGAAATCTCCCTGAATAAATATGAGGAAGATTTCATAATCGAGAAGAAGCATCCGATTTATATGTTGTCGCTTAAACGCTGGCACTCCCACCCGCATTTTGCAAAATGCTTTTTTCATGCCAAGAAGAATCTTTTCATAATCACCTCAATGACCACGCGGGGATACGACAGCCTGATTTCCGCTCTCAATAAGCAGGGGAACGAGTTCCCTTTGAACCCCGAAATTGTCGCTACCTTGGTAATGCTTCATCTCGTAAAACAGATTTTGAACATCGACGTTGATATGGCCCCGTATGAAAAGCATTTTGTTAAAAAAACCTCACCGGAAAACCAAAAAGAACTCGATAAAATAAATATTTTCCTGAAAAGCCTGATTGACCGGTTTAATAATCACGAAGAATACGATATCGCCGAAATGGCTTTAAAGGCAGGAATTGAAATATCAGAAGCAGAACGGATAGCCGAACACATGATAAATAAAATATCCGGGATGCCGCAATAACTGGGTCAGGGCAACATGATAACACAAAAAACAATGGTGGAGAGCATCCAGCATGTCATGTCTTTGGATATCCGCGGCAAGGAAAAGCTTGCGGATGAGATATTTGTCACACAACCTAATTTACTTGGCACCGTTGTTGTTCTCGCCAAGCTTAAGGTTCCGATGGCAAAAATGGACGAAGTGTTTTTTATCCTATTTGTCCTCTATGAGGCATTTCAGAAACGGAGCGGGGTCGATATCCCATTAGTGACCGAAGATATGATTGAGGATGCACATAAAAATTATATCGCAATGCTGAAATATATTGATAAAGAAGGAATGGACGAAGGCGGAAATCTTATCGGGAAAGCAATGGCAAAAAGTCCTAACAGGTACATATCAGCATTTGTGATTGGCCATCTGAAAGATCATGGTTTCTCGGCTTATTCTGAAGAGAACGAATATTGCAGTCGTGCCGCAAAAGTGATAATGGATTGTTTCATCGAAGCAGCAAGCTTGTCAGCAAAATAAATCAGACATATTCATCTAAAAAAAATATTTAAAAATTAAAAAGGGAAATTGATATGCAAGCACGCGGACCACTTATGGTAGAGCATCGTCTAATAGAACGGATGCTTGCCTTGATAGACAAAGAAGTGAAGAAGATTGAAAAAAGCGGTGCCATAAACCATGAATTTATTAATGAGGCCGTGGATTTCATTCGGATGTACGCCGACCGAACCCATCATGGCAAAGAGGAGGAAATATTTTTCAGAGAGCTGGAGAAAAAACCTTTATCCACCAAAGACCGGGCGCTTATGGAGGAACTAATCCAGGAGCATGTTTTTGGTCGCGAGACAACAAAAGCCCTACTGGATGCTCATAACGATTATCTGAATGGTGAATCAGCCGCAATCGCAACTATCGTTTCTAGTATGAGTGCGCTTGTCGGGTGTTACCCAAATCATATTATGAAGGAAGACAAAGTGTTTTTCCCTGATTCAATGGCATATTTCTCCCGTGAAGAAGATCAAGCCATGCTTGCGGAGTTTTGGGGATTTGACAGAAAGCTAATCCATGA
>JAQUMP010000066.1 GCA_028718065.1 Chitinivibrionales bacterium
CGAATGTTATTTTACCGGTTTTGACCTCACCCCTGGCCATGAATCTGCCACCGGCAGATGGCAAGCCTCTCCCAATGGGAGAGGGGAAAAAGACTTATTATTACCCTGCCCAAGTTGACATTGTGGTGTGTGGTAATGTATCTTTATGGCAATACTTTACAAAAGGTAATGCACCGAATTTTTCCCCAGCCCAAAGGAGACGGTATGAAAAAAACCTATAGTGTGTTCGTTTTTGTGGCGATTATGTGCCGTTTGGCGATGTGTCAGAGCGACGAGGCCGAACGGGCGGTCGTGCGCTCGATACTGGATGCCGCCGGCTGGAAGAGCGTTGCGGTGGAAAGCGTTGCCACGGCGGATTCCACCGGCAGGATCGTGGCGCTCGACCTTACCAACAAGGAGGCCGGCAAAGACGGCGTTAAAAGCCTGCCGCCGGAAATCGCCGTGCTCACGGCCTTAAAGTCCCTGCACATTGACAAAAACGACTTAACGACCTTACCGCCGGAAATCGGCATGCTGCGCGCGCTTACCGAGCTTGACCTGCAATATAACCAGATCAGCGAACTGCCGGCTTCATTGGGCAACTGCGCCGCCCTTAAAAGCCTGGACCTGCGCGCCAATGACCTTGGCGATGTCCCGCCGTGCATTTTTTCGCTCAAAGCGCTCAAGGCGCTCAAGCTTTCCAACAATCACATCGAGGTAATTCCGGAAGAAATCGGCAAACTGACCCAGTTAAAAGAATTGTATCTAACCAACAACAAGCTCACCACTATTCCCCGGAGCATTCAAAAGATGAAAGCGCTCACCTACATTGATTTTGGGGAAAATAAGTTATGTTCGCCGTCGGGCGAGCTTGCGGCCTGGATGAAAAACTGGGATGACCAGTGGAAGAGCAAGCAGAAATGCGCCGGGGAGGGCGTGTATAAGTAACAATAACAAGGGATAATTCGGTGAAAAAAAATCTAGCGCAATTTGGTCTTGGAATTAGTTTACTATGTCTATTGGCAAATTCGGCAAGAGCGGATTGGGTGCCTACGAATGGACCTACAGGAAGAGGTATTTCTGCAATGGCCATAAAACACGATACTGTTTTAGCAGTTAGTGATAGGATTTTTCTTTCCGCTAATAATGGAGCCAGTTGGATTGCTCCGGCAAACAAGGGAATTTATATTGAGGATATCTATGCGATTGCCGTTATAGATAGTATTATTTTTATAGGAACTTTTAATGGGGTTTATCGGTCCGCTAATAATGCTTTAAGCTGGACACCCGTCAGCAATGGACTTACAACTACTATTGTCTTGTTCCTTGCTGTAAACGGAAATACTATCTTAGCAGGAACCTATAGTGGGGGAGTTTTTCGTTCTACCGATAATGGGACTAACTGGGTTCCCGCCGATTCCGGACTTACCAATGGGGAAGTTACGGCTCTTACCGCAAGCAATGGCAATATTTTTATCGGTTTGTACGGCGCCAATGGTGGCGTTTTCCGTTCTACCAATGATGGCACAAATTGGACGAAGATTAATCCAAACGTTACTATGGAGGTCAAATCTATTGCCGCAAGCAACAACAATATTTTTGTAGGAACTTCCTCCGGCGTTTTTCTGTCCACAAATAACGGCTTAAATTGGACGCCGGCCAATAACGGACTCGCGAGTCCTTACAACGATACAATCCAATTCATTGCGGCAAATGGAAACAATATATTTGCTGTAAATAATCTTGATGGTGTTTATTTATCGACTAATAATTGCGCAAGCTGGACTGCTGCTAATAATGGATTTACAACTACGTATATCCGGACGCTCACCATAAATGGCGACCATATTTTTGCAGGAACCGACCAAGGTGTTTTTCTCTCAACTAACAATGGAACCGCGTGGAACTCGACCAATATGGGGCTCTCTGCAACTGATGTAAGAGCTCTTGCCGCAAGCGACACTACTATTTTTGCAGGCACCTATGGTAGCGGTATTTTTCTTTCCAATAATGGCGGTGCAACTTGGATTGACGATGAGGGAGCAAATGGTTTTGATCTTGGCATTTATAAAGATAATAATGTTATGTCTTTTGCCCTGAACAACCATACTATTTTTACAGGGACCCAGTACAATGGAGTTTTCCGTTCAACAGATAACGGAAAATATTGGACAAGTGTCAATGCTGGCCTCACAAATAAATATGTTTTGTCTCTTGCCGCAAACGGCACTAATGTTTTTGCCGGAACTTCAAAAGGTGGAATATTTTTATCTACCAATAACGGAACAAGTTGGGCTTTGGTCAATTCCAAACTCGCAAAAACAGATGTTGTGTCTCTGGTCATAAACGGAAGCTCCATCCTTGCTGGAACTCAGGATAGCGGAATCTTTCAATCCACCGATAACGGAACAAACTGGGCTGAAGCAAACTCGGGTCTCACAAATAAACATGTTAATGTTCTTGCAACAAACAGCAATACTATATTTGTGGGTACAGATAATGGGATCTTCCGAACCGCCAATAATGATATTAACTGGACATTGGTCGATTCTGGTCTTACGGATGCAGATGTCAGATCGTTTGTTGTAAGCGGCAGCCAAATTTTTGCAGGGACTTGGCAAGGCGATATTTTCTTATCCATTAATAATGGAGCAAGCTGGACACCTGTAAATTCAGGTCTGATACCGGATAGCACCGGTTATTTCATTGGCCATGGAATATGGTCGCTTGTCATAAGTGAGGGAAATGTTTTTGCAGGAACCTATCAAGGTGGAGTATGGCGCAGACCACTTTCAGAAATGACCGGGGTAATAAACGAAAAACCGCAACCAGAAATATTAAAACAAGCTGCTTTAAAGATCCACTTTCTAAGCCATTCTAATCGTTATGCAAATATCGATTTTTCTCTTCCTCGTTCGGAAAAAGTAACCGCAATAATTTACAATATTTCCGGGCGTGAAATAGTACCTCTTGTCAATAATCAGCTTGATGCAGGCCCTCATACTTTTTCTTGGGATACGCATAATTTAGCCACTGGCATTTATACTCTTAAGATGCAAGCTGGGCAAACTACTCTTATTAAAAGTTTCCCGATTCTGCGATAATTCCTATTTCGCAAAAACCGCTATTTTATACCGTTTAGTATATTTCCGTACGGAATAGTATTGTTTTCTTCAAAATTTTAGACCGCTCGCCTTTCAAATTTCTAAAAATCATCCTGAAACCCTCCGGCATTATTTTTGCTTTCTAATATTTCTTAGTCAGTAATCACTATTTTTCACCTTACCATTTGAAAGGAGCATCTTTTATGAAGGCTTCCACAAAATCGTTGTTGTCGTTAGGGCTGTTTGTCGCCGTTGGTTCGCTGGCACTTACCGGTTGTGGTTCTCAGGGACCGGCCGGACCAAAACTTACCGGCGCCATATCCGGATTTGTTACCCTGGTTAATGCCGACGGCAGTCAACCCGCGGACCGTAGCGGCGTTGCGGTTACGCTCGAAGGATTGTCTTCGACGGCCACCACGGACGTAAACGGCTTCTGGTCGATTCCCAATCTTGAAACCGGTATTTACACTATCGATTATAACAAAGCGGGGTATGGGTCAAGCAAAACGGTCCAGACGCAATTTATCGGCGGCGGGCCGAAAGAAATCGGCACCGTGGACCTTTGTGCGGCGCCGGGCTTTTATATCGGCAATTTCTGGAACAAACATAAAGCGAACGATTCCATTAATATTTATCTCGCTTTTAAAGTTTCGGATTCTACCGTTACGGGGAGCGGAAGGGTTTTTATTTTCTGCGGTTTGGATTCAACGGTATCGTTTCATCCGCAAACGTATCATAGCTTAATCACGGCCACGCCCACCTACACGGGCGGCGTAGACTCGACTTTTAATACAAAAGTTACGCCGGCCGCCTGGACCAATAATGGATTTACAAACGGAGAGACAATTTATCTGGCGGCCTATACGGCCAATGCGGGGACGACCAACAGCGGTTATATCGACCTTGCAACGGGCAGAACAATATATACGAATATCGATACAACGCGCTCGAACGTGGTGGCGATTATAATTCCCTGAAAAATTTCTTTACTTTTTCAGACTCTCGTTCATGGCGCCGGTGCGGTAGCCTTGCAGGTCGAGGGCCACAAAGGTGAACCCGGCCGATTTACAGGCGGTAAGGATCTGCTCGCGCGATTTCCAGCCTTGTTCCATTTCCGCGGGCAGCAGCTCAATGCGGGCCAGGTCGTTATGGCTGCGGACCCGGAACTGGCTGAACCCCAGCTTGCGCAGGGCCGCTTCGGTTTGGCCCACGCGCGAAAGTTTGTCTTTGGTAATGGTCTCGCCGTAAGGAAAACGCGAGGCCAGGCAGGCATAGGCCGGTTTCTGGGCCGTTTTAAGGCCGAATTGCTGCGAAAAAGAACGGATGTCCGCTTTTGTCAACCCTACCGCCAGCAGGGGCGAAATAATTTCCAGTTCAGCGAGCGCCTTGCGGCCGGGACGGTAATCGGCGCTGTCGTCGGCATTGGTGCCGTCGAACACAACGGCATAATTGCCTTCGGCGGCGATGGCGCGCAATTTTGAAAACAGTTCGCGCTTGCAAAAATAACAGCGGTCGGGCGGATTATTGATGAATCCGGGAATGTCCAGCTCTTCGGAAACAATGCTGCGGTGGGGGAGCTCAAGCTGCGAAGCGATGGCCACGGCCTCGGTAAATTCGCTTTCCGGATAGGTTGACGAACGCGCGGTAACCAACAGGACTTTTCCTTTAAGGACCTTGCCGGCCATATACCCCAGAAAGGTGCTGTCGACCCCGCCGGAAAAAGCGACGAGCGCCGAGGGAAAATCCGCGATAAACTCTTCCAACTGTTTTAGTTTGTCCATGATTGACTTCCGGTAATTATTTGACCGAAACCCCGGCCAGTTCCTTGATTTTAAGGAACGGGTCGAAAGCGGGCGGGCACTGGTTCATAGAAACTTTGTCCACGAGTTTAAGGGCCCCCGCCGGAAAAAACGCGCTGAGTTTTCCGGTGGTATCGAAGGCGTGGTACCGGTTGCCCTCAACCATGCATCCGCCGGCTTCTACGGCCACGGTCCAGGTGCTCTCCTGCACGCCGGTTACATAACAAGTGTCTTTCCCGGCAATTAAAATCCGGCGCAAAATCGTAAGCTCGCACAGCATGTCGGGTGCTTTCGGGTCTACTTTACCGAAGGGAGTAATAAAGTAATTTGCGATTGCGGCGGTCGCCAGGGTTTCGCCGGAGGGCGCCACCGTGCGCCAGCGGTCCACCTGCCAGACATACCCGTTGGGTTTTATTTCCAGGCGGTCGAGCCGCGAAAATTCGGACTTTCCCATGGTGGAGTCGTGGGAATATTCCCAGAAACCGGCGAGCTGCGGCCGCAGGCTGTCCTGCTGGCGCGGGGAAAATTGCACCGTGGCAAAGCGGGATTTAAGCAACGCATTAAAAGTTTGGGGGGGGTGCTGGATCGCAGGCAGGGCGCTTATTACTATTTTGTAAATAAGCAGGGCCAGTAGCGCCAGCCCAACTCCGGCTACGACGCCCACGACCAGGCTTTTGCTCGGCGGCTTTTTGTTTTTAAGGTGCATGGTCAGGACGCTCTGCCGAGTTCATGGATCAAAAGCGGTTTATTATGGTCGGCCTGCGAGGCGCTCAGATATTTCAGAATAATGCATTCGGTCTTTTGGTTGGGGGTAATGTTTATGATAAAACGGTCGAGCAGACGCCGGATCAACAGCAATCCTTTGCCGTGGACATTCTGGGTAGTATCTTCGTCGATGGGCGAATCGAGCCAGCGCAGTACGTCGGTCTTTTTTAAATTTCCCTTCGGGTCAACTACGGCCACGCCGATTTTTTCCGGATCGAGCGCCCATTCCACGGTAATGGCCGATGCCGGATCGATAAGGTAATCTTCGTTCCATTGCTCGCGCGGGGTGTCGGTGAGCTGCAGCACGCCGTGAAAGACGGCGTTGGAGATAAGTTCATCGATTGCAATTTCCAGCAATACGGCGTCTTTTTTATTATAGGCCGAAAGGATCTGGTTGCAGGCCGCGCGGGCCTGATCGTGGTTGCAAACCTTTATACTGGAAACCATGTCGTTTTTAAAATATCGCTGGAGCCCGAAAATATCGCCGGTTAAAAGTCCCCGGATATAAGCGCTTACCTCCTGTAAATTAAACGCAGCGCCCTTGACGAGAATGTTTCCGATGTTAAACTTGCGGATAATGGAGATATATTCGTCGATATCATAGCCGGTAATCAGCACCCGCTTTATTTGCGGATACTCCGTATCCATCCGCAGAAAGAGATTAAAACCATCAAGCTCAGGCATTTGAATATCGGAAACCACCAGGTCCGGCTGGTGGGCTTTAATCTGTGCCAGGGCCTCGATACCGTTTTGCGCTTGAAAAACCCGGTAGCCGTCTCGCGTAAAGAGATCGTTGAGCACCTCACGTACGCCGGGTTCGTCATCGGCCACAACGACGGTATAGATTTTTGGTTCCATTGCACTCCAAAATACATTTTGACCGCCTTTATTTTTATTAAAATATATCGATTTTTTCCCGTGATTAAAGCCGCAAAAAATATATCCGTCCTTTTATGCAGTTAGCGCGGCTTGCGTTATTCATTGCTCGCAGGAACTTCCCATTGTATTTTTGAATCAGGAGCGGCTGTTAAATGTTAGATCCCCAAATTACGGAATATATCGTCTTCGGTATTATAGGAGTCCTGGTTTTAGGCTCCGTTATTTTAGGCATTATCAACTGGACCCGCCTCTTTTCGGTTTCTTCCAAAATTACGGTCCTCGAAAATGAAGTCGAAAAGAAAACGTTGGAATTTGACAATTTAAAAAAGAGCCGACGGGCCTCGCCGCCTCAAGCCGCGTCCCAAAGCGCGTCAAATGCCCCGGCAAAAGACGATATGGAATCGGGGGACGGCAACGAAATCCGTATTGTGCGCAATATGCGCGCCGGTGTAGAAGAAGAAAACGGCTCCTATCTCCAGAACGAAGTCGTTCAGATGAAACATGGCGCGGCGCCCGCTCAGAAACCCGTGCCACGGGAACCCGTGCAACCGGAACTGCCGCCAACTCCCGCGCCCGTCTTGCCGCCGGCGACCGAACCGGCCCCGGAAAATATTTCTTCAGTCATTTTACCGCCTGCTCCTGACCCCGAACCCCCGGCGCCGGCGGCCACCGCGCAGCCATCATTTAATCGCGCAGCCCCGCAAATGCAGGAAGCGCCACCATCCACGGGCGATGTCATGGACGTCATCGAAACCTCCGAGGCCCCTGCCGACATGGAAAAGCTGGATATGGATGATTGCATCTCGATTCCGCTCTATTCTTTATCCAAAAAAGACGCCGATTTTGAACAGGCCTTTAATTTTTTTAACGCCACGGTCCCGGCGAACCCGGGAACAACGATCGCCATCGATTTTGAGCACATCATGTTCATGTACGAAAAAGAACTCGACTACCTTGAAAAAATGAAAACCCTGGCGCAGCAACATCGCAATAATATTGTATTTGTAAACTGTCATGCCGAATTAAAAGCCGTGCTGCAATCCCGCGGCGATCTTGGCCGCTTTCTGGGCGATTAACAAGACCCCCGATACCTTTTACCCGGACCGTTTATTTACGCATGCTAACGCTCGGCATCGAAACTTCCTGCGACGAAACCTCCGTGGCCCTGCTCAAGGGAACAAGCATTCTCGCCGACCGCATTTACACCCAGACCATGCATGAGGGTTTTGGCGGCGTGGTCCCCGAAATAGCCTCGCGCGCCCATATCCGCAAAATCGACGCCCTGTGCGACGCCGTGGTCGCGGAAAGCAGGATTGACATTAGCGAAATCGACCTGATCGCCGTGACCGACGGCCCCGGCCTTGCGGGCGCCTTGCTCGTGGGCATAAGTTTTGCCCTCGGCTTGCATTGCGCCCGGGGCATTCCCATAACCGGGGTGCATCATTTAGACGGCCATATCAGCGCGATCGCGCTGGAATATCCGGCGCTGCGGCCGCCTTTTCTGGCGCTGGTGGTGTCGGGCGGCCACACCGCGCTGTATACCGTTTTGGAATGGGGCGTTTATGCGCTGCTGGGGCAAACCATCGACGACGCCGCGGGCGAGGCCTTTGACAAAGTGGGAAAAATGCTGGGGTTTTCCTATCCGGCGGGCCGGGCGATCGAGGAGTGCGCGCGGCACTATGGCGGCGGCGACCTCATTGCGTTTCCGCGCGCCCGGCTTGCGGGTCACGAACTTGATTTTAGTTTTTCGGGCCTTAAAACCGCGGTAAAATATTTTCTGGCCGATAAAACGGCCGAATTTTTAGAAACCAATAAAGCGCGTATATGCGCCTCGTTCCAGCTGGCCGTCGTGGAGGCGCTCACGCGCAATGTTGCCGCGGCGCTGCGCGCGAGCGGGCTGCTTTGCGTGGCGGTCGTGGGCGGCGTGGCCTGCAATGGCGCCCTGCGTGCTCAGCTTCGCGCCGAACTCGGGGAGACCTCCGTTTTTTTTCCGTCGCCCAAACTCTGTACCGATAACGCCGCCATGATCGCCATGGCCGGGCAGGGCATGGCGCTCGGCGGCCGCCTGCGTTTTCCTTCTTGTCAACCTTCACGGCCGCTGTAGCGGCAAGGGTCAACAACCATGAAATCCTTTATTCTGGCGGGGCTGGTGGTGCTCATCGGGGCGTTTCTAACCATGATCGCGGTGCAACTTATTCGCGTGGAACGGCGCCTCATTGATATCTGCAATATTATCGAGGTCAAGGTCCGCGCGCTCTATAAGAAGGAAGCGTAAGCGCACCGATTAATTTATTCGCGCATCGACCAGCCGATAACGGCATCGTTCTGCACGATAACGCTGCACGCTTTTTTATCGGTTGTATTGTAATGCCAGCACTTGCAATCGCCGATTCCCAGAATAAAAAGTTTTTCTTTTTCGAGCGGTTCGTTCCACGCTGCCGTTAGTTGATCGCCGCTCATGGCAAGACAGATCTGCCCCGCGCGCACGGCATTTTTAATGCGCCGCGGCCACTCGTCATGCTGGCGCAGTACCTTAAGCCGCCGGAATTTATCCTGGTCTTGTTCGGTGCGCGCGGCAAGCGTTTGTTCGGTTATGGCCGAGATATACCTGAGCTTTGATCCAAGCGCCCAGAGCGCCCGGTTTTTGTGAATTACCCGAAACCACGGCGTGCCGCTCGAATCGACCACGAGGCTGTCCACCGTGCAGGTATCGTTGGATCCAAGATACGTTTGCGGCAAGAGATCGCCGCGCGGCTCTTCGTAACAGGGCGTTGTTTCCAGCGCGATGGCTTTTTTGCCGCCCTTATCGGCATATACGGCGGTTGTCAGGAGGAGAATTAAAAATAAAGAGCCGCCTAATGTAAAAAAGCCGTCGGCATGGTCAGGCCGAACGTGCCGGGATTGTGTCATGATCGTTTCCTTGGCTTGGATTGGTGCAAAGCAAATCGAATGTTATTGTGAGCCAGACCAAAATGCAGGGGAGCGCCTTGATCCGGTACGGAATAAAAAAACGGTCCCGCACGAGGGGCGGAAAAAGATCCGTTGACGAAAGCGAAGTCAACACCAGCGCCGCAATGACCAGAACCGAGTCCGATAAAGATTTCCGGGAAGTAAAGTACCACAGCGCCACCCCGGTCATGGCCAATATATACGTGGGCGATTCGGCCTTGTGGTTAAAAATGGTTATCCAGATCAAGAGTGATGCAAGCAACTGCAAACGAAAATCCGCCTGCGCAAATTTTTTATACCGGATCAACGGCGCTAAAAACAGGAGCGCTCCTATAAGCGTTACGATTTTCCGGGAGGGATCGGTTCCAAAAACCGCATGCAGGACCCCGTTTACGGAAAGACCGAGCGAAACGGCTTGGTCGGCGCGCAAAAGGGCCCACCAGTTTTCATATAAAAGCATCAGGTGCTTAAGCGAAACAACCATGAGCGGCAGGGCCAGAAATAGCGCACCCCAAAGGAAGGCATAGAAAATCGATCTGGTTTTCCGCGGATAAAAAAGAATAAACAATAAAAATGCCCCGCTGTAAATTTTAATAAAAGCCGATAGCATCAGGAGCAGTATCGCGCGGCCGTTATGCCCTCTTTCAAAAGCCGCAAAACCTAAAACGATAAGCCCGGCAATGAGCGCGTTGCTCTGGGCGTTGGCCAGCGAGGTTACCAGCTCCACCAGCACGAGCCATGCCATGGCGCTTTTAAGATTGTCTTTGACAAAAGGAATAGTGAGAATGCCCCCCACAAGCACGCCGGTATTTAAAAGGTTCCACGCCAAGGCGCCGCACCAGTGCGGCATCCAGGCAAATATCCCCATAAAAAGTGCAAAGGTGGGACTGTATTTAAAAAGGTCCCATTGCTCCATCGGATATGCCGCGTAAAGGTCTTTTTGCGCGATCAAATGAAAAAAGGATTGCTTAAAGATTACAAAATTCTGAAAACTTTGATACTGTATGCCGTCGTGCATAAAAGAGCCGTGCGCGAGTTTGCTTATGGTCATGGCGAGAGCTGCCAGCAAATAAACGCCGGCGATTATTGCCGGGCGTTGCAGCTCTTTTTTTATCTGATTTGCAAAACTCTGGGGATTCATAAAATGTATTTTAAATATACATCGTTTTTAAAGGAAGGTTTATGGGTAGTGTTCTTTCCCGCGGCCGCGAAATTATAAACGCCGAGGCCTTGGCGCTCGCCAATATCCCGCTTGACAATCAATTCGAACAGGCGGTCGATCTGGTTTACAATTGCAAAGGCAAGGTCATAACCACCGGCATCGGCAAGGCCGGCCACGTGGCCCAGAAAATCGCCGGGACGCTCTGTTCCACCGGCACGCCCGCCGTTTTTCTGCATCCGGCCGACGCGGCGCACGGCGAC
>JAQUMP010000067.1 GCA_028718065.1 Chitinivibrionales bacterium
GCCACGCTCACTGCTCCACGTTGTCCCGTCGGAATGTTTGCGCTTATCATCGTTGATTATTTCCGCATCCTTCGGCATTTTGGATTTTTCAATCGTGGTAACATGCGCCGTATGTTTGTGCTTACGATACAGTACCCCTCTCAACTTGCGTATTACAAAGGGGAATGTTTTTACAGGGCACCATTTTTTATAAAGCTCTCGGCCGAAAATAAAATCTCTGTAGCCGTTCACTCCAAGAAAAGATTGAAAGTCGTCGAACAGTTCCCAGGTTTTGGAAGTTGGCTTTCCTTCGCAAGCAAAGAGTCTTTTTAATAGATCGTTCCAACGCCGCGTGTAATCGTTCCACTCGTGTTCGGAAATATTACCTTTCTGTCGTATCGTTTCAATGATCTTAGGATTGAAGTTATTCAGCGGTGATAACTTTTGCCATGATTCGGCGGGGAGGTAATCGATTGGCGCGGCGGTCTCGCTTAAACGTGCATTTCTTTCTTGTAGTAATCGGCCGATAAATAGGCCCTGAGCGCGCAGACGTTTTATATCCCTGGCGATTCGTGCTGATGCGGCAATTCTTGCCATATTCCAACCTGCATTGGTTCCTGCACAAATTAAGAGAGGCGAGGGCAGCCGGTGCAGGCCGGTTTTCGAGAGCTACTCTAAGCCCCCGCCTATGTTTATTTATTCTCGTCTGCCTGTTTTTTCCGTCGGTCTATCTGCTCGTCAAGCCGACGTTGTGTTTCAATGTTAAGCATCTGTTTTTCGGTCTGCGCCTTATCGCCCTCAATTCGGTTTCTTTCTTTGGCGGTACCATACATAATATCGGCTTCAAGGTTTGGGCTGTTCTCGGGGCGCCTGTAGGTCAATACAAAAGCCTTTCCTTTTGAAATGTTTACATAAGGCGTATCCGTCAGCGCAGCGCCGCTTAACCATTTAAAATAAAATATCGGCAGTTTGATGACGTTCTCTTTTACAAAATCAGATTTGCGGTATTCATACGTTAGGTCTATTGGCGTTTCTCCAAAGAATTTATTCTGGCTGGTAACTTGCGCGCCTTCGGGAATAGAATTAATGGCAAGATGTAATTCCTCGGCGCAGCCAACCAAAAGAACCAGAAAGAAAGCCAACGCAATCTTTAACTTTTGCATAAGTATACCGCCTTCCCTTTAGTTAAAAGATTGTCGTATATGTCAAGATCGAAAATGCTGGGAATTTTCCAAGAGCGGGTCATATAACCCAAGCCAGGCCCATTTTCCAGCCCTCCCCCCCCCTGCCTGCTCAAATATTTTTTGAAATTTTGGGCCATGCCCATAATATTTCTCGTAAGCTATCAAGTCAATCAACTAAGCGCAGTCATTGATCTACTGCGCCAAGAAGCAAGCGCAAGAATGAGGCGTTGACTCAAGGCGCAATAGTTTAAGATAATGCACATCATCACAAGAGTACACGCGACACACAAAGAGAGCATAGTATTTATACTCGCATTCTGTAACACCACGCACGAGGTGTAAAGCTGCCTTATTTACAAGCTGCATTCTACATCTTGCCTCTGCATTGTCTATGATCCTCTTGACCTGCTGGGCATACCAGCGGCCACCGTTACGTGTGCCAATGCCCTGGGCGTTCAGTGCTTCGGCTATGCTCAAGTAAGACCTGCCTTGCCCATGCTCCTGCATCACCAGGGCAATGATTACCTGTTCTTTCTCGCATGGTACAAGGTGCGCGTCAAGGTGCTCGTATCCGAACAATGCATCGTGGTTGTATCGCCTGCCGTTCTGCTTCTTAAACTGTAACGCCGTCGCCGTGCGTTCTCCGATGGTTTCCCGTTCCCACTGTGCAATGACTCCAAGCATGTTCAGGAGCATGCGGCCGGCAGCGCTGCCCGTATCGATCCGCTCGTTGACCGACACGAGGGACACGCCGCACTTATTAAACAGGTCAACGATCTCGGCCAGGTCCCGGACGCTGCGAGTAAGCCGGTCCAGTTTGTAGACGATAACCGCGGCAACTTCCCGTCGCTTGACTGCGGCAAGGATGCTTTGAATTCCGGGCCGGTTCAGATTCTTGGCCGATATGCCAGCATCGACGACAACCTCATCAATGTTCATGTTGTAAAGATCGCAATATTGCCGAATGCGCTGTTCCTGCGCCTGCATTGAACAGCCATGCAAAGACTGCTCCTCAGTGCTTACGCGACAATAAAAAATATTTTTCTTTTCCATGTGAAAACCTCTCCTGCAAAAGGTTCCTATTGATTCGGTAAAAACTACCGATTGTCCAATCTCTCCATTCGTGATATGTTCTTTCCCATTCACTTCTTGCCAAACATCGAGCGTTTAAATGTTCTGTGCCTTAATTTCTTTTTCTCAAACCGTTTCGCAATTATCAACAATTATTCAAACTTAACTTAAACGAATTCCGCAGAAGCCTTTTTTAATTGGTCGCAAAAGTGCGACTCCTGCGGACATTCTTGCCATTTTACTTCGAAACTGCGAGAAAAGCTTCCCGGACACGTCCCATTTGAACGGCAAGCCCTGGAAGGCAATGGGCGCGCAGGCCGTCGGTGGCATCGCTTTGGATTCCGTCGATTGCCAGTTCCAAAATTCCCATTTCCTGATCGAGTTCTTCAAGAGCTTCTTTTCTGTCCATAAAAAACCTCCTGGGCGTATGCCCGGAAATAAAAAAGCCGGACTATCTGCACTTACTGAAAAGCGCTCCAGGTGTTACCACTCTGGACATCCGGCGTTCGTTGCGGTATGTCAGCCTATCCCCCGCACGTTTTTTTCAATAAAAAAACGGCATATCGGAGCCGGGAAAAGGCCGTTCAGTAAGTTTAGATGCTCTTAATTTACCATCTTTTTTTATGCTTGTCAACAGGTATTTTAAAAATAATTGTTATTTGTCAACTCGAAATGAGTTAACGTATTGCGAAACGAGTTAAGGCTATTTTTGCACCTGCCGCCATTTTCCATCGGCGCATTTTTGGTATTCAATTGAAACGCCGTTGACCATTTTTAGGACCGTTGCACCGACCGGGGCCGTCTTCTTTGGCGCTTTGGCTTTTTCTATGGCGGCCTTAAATTCTGGAATGTTTTCTATTTGCCATTCCATGATCTTTTTCATTGCCAGGCCGCGGCTCTGTTTGCGCGGCTCCGGCGAGGCCAAAAGTTCGGCTATTTCCTGCATTATCGGCTTACGATTGCGATAAAGCGGTTGCACCCTGTAAGGTTTTCCTCTTTTGCAGGTGCTTTTCAAAAAGTTTTTATCCCGGTAGGCTTCCAGCTTCAGAAGAAAACGCCGCGCCCACTGTTGCCGCTTTGGATGGTCGGAATTGAGATTGTATTTCAGTTTGTCGTAGATCGACCATGCTCGATCCATCGGCGAGTCGGGATACGGCTTTATTGTTTTGAGAAGTTTTGAGAGGTAGGCAATTTCTTTTTCCGAAAGGCCCCTTTGCCAGTTATATCTTGGCCTTCGGTCGTGGTCGTAAATTCCGCCGTGTAGTTTGGCGTCTCGTTCTCGTTTTGTTTCGGCCCGGTTATCATTGGTCATGATCCGGCTCCTGTGTTCAGGTGTTTTCGATTCAATCTACCGACCGCTCACAATGCCCTTTTTTGCGTGTACCATCCGCAGCCAAGCTCGTTTCAGGCCCGCGGGGTACTTTGGGTAGGGTCAAAGGCTTTATGCCATCCTTGCCGCTGCCGTTCGATTAAAGAACCGTTTCAGCTTTGTCACGGCCCCGGCATAAATCTGGCGCGCGCGTTCTCTGGTAAATCCATGCTGGCGTCCAATGTCTTCCAACGTCAACCCCGAAACGGACCGGCGCAGGACCGACCGCTCCATGTCGTTAAGAACAGCCTCAAGCCCTTTCTGTAAATCTATTCTTTTTTCCATAGCTTCGCACGAAATAAATGTTTTTTGTGAAATAGCGGGGCAGACTGCGCCACCATTGCCCATGTCATTGTCGGCCGCGTTCTCATCGTAAGCCTGGAAGCGTTCAGCGCGCGCCCGCAGGCATTCGGCGACGGTGCCCACCGGAAGGCCGGTATCGATTGCGATCTCGATCTCATCCGGCATGCTGCCGCCGGTCCGCTGCTGGTATGCTTCGACGCTGCGCCGCACCTGCGGGAGTGCAAGGGAAACGCCGCGCGGAATATGAATGAGCCGGCGCTTCTGCAACTCTCTGGAAACCTCCCACCGTATCCGGTTTATTGCATGCGTGGAAAATGCGCTCTGCAATGGATCCCACGAAAGCACCGCCTCGAATATGCCGAAGAAAGCGCAGCCAAGAAGCTCGTCATATTCCAGGCGCCCGGCCCCGATGTACGGCCGTATTGCCAGAATGCAAAGTCCGCGGTTACAATTTAAAAACCTGTTGAGCGCCGCTCGATCACCACGTCGGACTTGTTCGATCAGGGCAAGACGTTCGACATCGTTCAACCGTGTAGGGCTTTTAGCCATCGTTTAACCTTTCTCGCGCCGAACTTAGAAACCTTTTCTTTTTTCCATGCTGCAAACCGGCTTTCCTTTCCCGCAATTAATTCGCGCACCCATGCCTTGTGGGCCGCACTCCATTGCGCTTCAATTTCTCTTGCCGTACTCCTGAAAAATCGAGCACTCTCAACAGTGCCGCATTTTGTCTTTGGTGAATATCCGCAGACCTGCAAGATTTTTTTCTTCGGCGCCGTCGGATACTTTTTTCTCAATTCGCAGTATATCGCCTGCTGTTCGGTCAAGGCCCGATTTTGCCGCCGGGTGTACCGTTTGCGCCGGACATAGAGGCGCGGCTTCGGTCCCGGCCTCTTGTGGAGCGTTGCCGGTTTTGAGAGCCTTCGACCTGCCAGCGGCTTTATCGGCTCGGTTGCGGGTTCGTTCGCCATTCTTTTCCCTCCTGCCTTTTGCACTGTTGAAATAGTTTTAATATTATTAATACAAAAAAACATTCTTTATTACCCGTAAAGAAGGGCGTTTGCAAGTTTCGTGTTCATCCTTGTCAACGGGCTTCTTTCAGAATGCGCGCCCTCAGGGAGCCAGTCAACGCATAACTGGACATTATGCAAACCCCGGCGCATTCCGCGCCCTGGGCCGCTTGCGCTTTTACATAATGCGACGTTATGCGCCGCAGGCCCCCCACGGCAAAAGCCTTTCGTTCGCGCAAGATTACAGCGGCACCCGCGCAGAAGCCGCGGACCTGTTCGGCTCTCGCGTGTCGCCGTCCCGGTGCTCGCTTCGCTCACGTGCCGCTTTCATCAAGAAAACTTAATCGTACTTTCTTTGGTCGAAGTGCCTTTTTTTTAGGTGTTAAAAAATTGAATGGTTTCGCAAGTGTACGGTGCAAGTGTACGGTTTTACGGTACACTTGGGGGTATTTTGGGGTATTTTAGAGAAAATGCGGGTTCTTATCCGTCAAACAAAAAAGCCCCGGAATCCTTTGTTTTTCATAGGGAAACCGAAGCTTTTAAGTTTATGAGCTAGGAAGGATTTGAACCTTCGACTCTCGCCTTAAAAGGGCGATACTCTACCGCTGAGTTACTAGCCCAACCAAATATCGTGTAAAAAAAATACGCAGGAAAACCCCGTAAATATATATAACTTAACCAAAGAGTGTCAATGAAGGATTACAGATAGGCCCGGCCGGACACCGATACCGTGTGCAATCCGTTTTTGTAGCCGGCATCAATCAGGCTTTGGCCGAATTCGCTGCGCAGGGAAGCCTCCAGCGAAAAGTGGCTGCCCATCAAGATCGCCGCGCCGCCCTCAATAACATGCGAAAGGCCCGGGCGGAAACCCTGAGCAATGTGCCAGTCTAAGTTGCCGCTTAAGGCCACTTGCGAAAGCGCGTAGGAAAGTTCGGCGCGGCCGCCCTTTGAAAACTCGGCCGAAACGCCCGGCTGCACGCGGGCGTAAAAACCGGCCGTGGCGGCCAACGCGCCGCTCTGTTGCGCCCACCCGCCGTACTGTTTACAAAAAAGAGAAAAGGGCCCGCCGAGCTTGCGGCGTTCGCCGAGCATGAGGCTGCGGTCGGTGATCCGGGCGTTGTCGACGCTGTCGCCGGCCGCGCGGTCGGAGCGGCTGAGGCCGACCAGGGCCAGGTCGCTTTCCAAAAACCATGGGCCCCAGTGTTTGTCCGCGCCGAAATGCCAATCCAGGCCCTGCTCCGCCAACCGCGTCTGGAAATTTACATAGGGCTTTACCGACGCGAAACCGTGCGGGCCCTCCGGCCAGGGCGGCGCCCAATCCGCGCGCTGGCGGAAACTGCATTGACTATAGCGAATGGCCGTGTCGGCGGGTCCGGCGGTGAGGGTTTTGAGTCCGGGGAAATAAACCCGCCATTGGTCCGTTGCGTTTGCCGTGGTGTTTTCCTCGCATTGCAGCTCGCCCTGCCAGGCAATGTCGCCCAGAATACCGGGGATTGCATTGTGCGGGGCGTCGAAGGTGTAGGAAAGCATCAGGCGTGTTTTTTGCATGCGCGTCAGGCCGGCGGCGTCGGCGACTTCCGTTCGGTTAAGAATAAAATTCCCCCCGGCGCGCGGAACATACTCCTGGGCCGAATCGCTATAGGCATAGTTGCCCAGTCCGGCGCCCACATACGTTGGAACGGCCACCACCTGGCCCGCCTGTTCGGACGTAAGCGAATATTCCTGCCTGGTGTGAAGCCCGATCCGGCGCAGGGCATAGTCGTTGGTAACGCTCACGAGCGCTACGGAAGAAACTCCGGACAATAGAACCGATTTACGGTGGTAATTGGTGTTCAGGGCCGCATGCCAGTCCGGACGCAATTGTCCGTCGAGCGCCTGCGTCCAGGTAAACTCCGTTCCGCTGTCGGCGGCGCTTAGTATCGACGAACCGCCCTTACGCTGCACGAGATAGGTAAGGGACTCCTGTAAAAACTTGTTGTTGCCGGTGAGCGCGCCACCGGCCATGCCGCGCCCGCCGCTCAGGTCGCTGCGCCGCCATTCGTCAAGCAGGGCGGCCGAGAGTTGGCCGATTTTGTCGGTAAAGCGCAGGGAAAGGTTGTCTTTACGAACAGCATTATCCAGTGTCGGCAGCGTGTGCCAAAAAAAATTCCCGGCATAGACGCCGGTGAGCCGCGCGCTCAGGGGCGCCGATGCCGAGAGCGCGAGGCGGTCGGTAATGTCCCGGGCGGCATTATCCGTGGTAAGACGGCCGTAATCGCACTCGATCCCCAGGTTGGGGCGCAGGGCGCCTCCCAGCGCGCCTTCGGTAATATTCTGGCCCACGGCGCCGAGGGTAGTGCTGGTGTCGTCCCAGAGCGCCCCTCGGTCGGTCTGTTTAAATATAAGCGCGTTTAAGTCACGGCCGATAAAGGTGCGCCCGGCTTCGGCCCACAGGCCGGGTTTTAGCAAACTTTTTGTTCCGAGGAGCACCTTGGCCGAGGCCGCGGCGCTGTTATTGTCTTGTTTGTCAAGCATCGAAAAAAGGTTCCGATCGTAATTTCTCCCCACTAAGTCCGCCCTCGCCGCGATCCAGGAGAAGGGCCGGTAGCTGCTTTTGATTTCCCCCGTAACGGTGCGTTCCGGCAAGGGAATGGGTTGCGTCGGCGTGGCCGTGCCGAGCCCCGCGCCCACGTACCGGTAAATCGGCCCGCGAAAGTCGCTGGAATCCGCCGCGTAGTCGCCGCCGGCGAGCGCGCGGAACCACACGTGATAAAACCCGCTGCGCTGCTGTGGGTCCTGCGGATTGTAGGGCGCGTAAACAAAATGGCCCCCCGAATCGATGCGGTACAGCGGCGTCAGCGCGTTTTCCGAGGCGACGTCGTTAATGGGGATAAGCTTCTGCGATATTTTCAGGGGCGCGCCGTTCCCGGCGGCCGCGCAGCGCGCGATGTCGCTTTGGTCAAGGACAAGGTCGAGCGGGACGTCCTTGTTGTCGCTCTCGTACCAGAGCGTGCCACGGGCGATAAAATGCGAATCCGCAGAGGCATAGCGCTCGTCGACGCCCGCCAGCAGGCGTTGATAATCGCTCACGCGGTATTCGTATTCGACCCGCAGAATATCGTTATCGCCGACAAGGCGCCGGGGATCGACGGTGACGGTGCCCAATTCGTAATCCACCGTTACATCCACGCCTTCAAGCAGACGGTCGCCGTTAAGCCAAACCTTGACGGTGCCATGCTGCGGCAGGATCAAGGCGGCCTCGTTGTTTCCTATAAGTTGATACGGTCCCTGCATGCCGCTGCGTCCGCGGATAAGCTGCGAGGCGAATTTGCCCGACGAGATCGCGGCGAATGCGGTGAGCGTGTCGCCGGCGGCGATGGCCTGCGCCGCGATCCCTTTAATTTTTTTATTCATGGCAAGCATGCCGCCCTCGATCCAGGAAAGGTACTGGTCGCCCAGGACCAGGCCGAAGTGCGGATTGGTGAGCTGGAGATATACCATGTCAAGCTCGTTGACTTCGCGCGTGGAGCCGTCGAGCGAGCTGCCCTGGTCCGAGATATGGCCTTCCAGGCGGGTGTTTGCGGCGATATCGCCATGCAGGCGCACGTCCAAGGCCTGGGCGATGGTCACCTCACCCAGGCCGCCGAGCGCGACGGAAACGCTCTTGTAGCCGTTTAAATCGAGCGTGGCGTTGCCGCCGCTGTCGGCGTAACGCACGCCGGCGGCTTTGAGGGCGGTGTCGTTTTTGTCAAAATAGACTTTGGGAAACAGTAGGTAGGTTTTACTCAGGCCGTTAAAATTGGTCTTGCCGTGCACCGTAAAGCGGACGCCGCTGTCCACGGGATCGGCGAACAGCAGCGCGTTTAAGCCCTCGCTGAAGGTGTAGGGCGGCAAAGCGCGGGCGTAAAGTCCGCCGGCGATGGTGTCGTTCACCGGCGCCACGCGCAGCGTGGCGGTATCGATGAACCAATGGGACAAAATATAAGGCCCGGGGGAGCCGTTGGCGGTTATAGTTGTATCAATAGTCAAGCTGAATGATGCTGAATAAAAAAAAAGTAATGTTAAATTAATTTTATAAAACATAAATTATTTTGCAAAGAATTCCGCCCGGATAAAATATTTTGGAAGGGGCTCGCCGCCCCTTAAACCCGGCAAGGAAAATGCTTGTTATAGCAAAAATATAAAACCACACCTTCTGAAACGCCGTTTTTCTTTTAGGCTACAATAAGCATTTTCCTTACGGGGTTTTAGGGGTGGAACCCCTACCAGATTTTATTTTTATGTTAAATTTTTTATCTTCCTTATCAGAAATCCCCGGATTCGGACCAAAAAGGATTAAGGCATGTAAAGAAGCAGGCATCACAAATGTCGGCGATTTGCTGTACCATCTGCCGTATAAATATTTAGACCGCACAACCATTATTCCCTTGGCTCAAATATCGCAATATGTCAATCATGAATGCACGGTATGCGGCGAAATTACAAGGGTACGCCTGGAACGCGGCCGGCGCGCGCGCTTGCGGCTGCAGATTACCGACGAGGCCGGCGACACCCTGGAAGCGCTCTGGTTCGCCGGAGTCCCGTTTCTGCGGCGCCTTTACCAAACAGGACAGCGGCTGCTCATGACCGGCACGCCGAGCGTGTTCAAAACGATCTGCATGGTGCATCCCACGTGTGAAGTAATCGGCGGGCAAGGCGAGCAGACGTTCCGGAAATTTCTGGCCTGCTATCGCATCCCCGAAGCGCTGCGCAAAGCCTCTGTTTCGCAAAACTTGCTGCGCACGGCAATCGCGTGGCTTTTGGGACAGGAAATCCATTTTCCCCGTCTTCTGCCGCCGTCCCTAGAGTCGCGCAACGATTTTCCCCCACTGGCAGCGTGCCTGGAGGGCCTGCACCGGCCAACCGTTGCAGGCGAAGAGGAACGCTGCATGGGGCGCCTGGTGTACGAAGAAATCTTCCAGCACTTGCTGCTGGTGCGCCTGAGCCGCAAGGCGTATGGCGGCCGGGGCCATGCCCTGCAGGCGGGCGCGCTGCTGCCCCGATTCCTGTCGCTCCTGCCGTTTACATTGACTAATGCGCAAGAAGCCGCCCTGAGTACCTTGCTTGCCGATGCCGCCTCCGAAGCGCGCATGCACCGCCTGCTGCACGGCGACGTGGGTTGCGGCAAGACCGTGGTGGCCGCGGCCGCGTGCCTGCCTGCGCTCAATAACGGTTTTTGCGCGGCCTGGCTGGCGCCCACCGAGCTGCTGGCGCGCCAGACGCATGAGCGCCTCACCGCGTGGCTTGCGCCGCTTACGATCCCATCGGTCTTGCTTACGGGCGGGCGCCTGCGCCAGGAGCGCCGCGCCGTGCTTGACGGTTTGCAAGACAAAAAGCCCAAAGTAATCGTCGGCACCCACGCCCTGCTCTCCACGCGGCATAATTTACAAAGGGTAGGCATGATCGTGATCGACGAGCAGCACCGCTTCGGCGTAAAACAGCGCCTGGCCTTGCAGCAGCGCTATCCGGCCGCCGACGTGCTGCTCATGTCGGCCACACCCATCCCCCAAACCCTGGCGGCGACGCTTTACGGCGATCTGGATTGCGTTACCATCGATTCTGCCCCTGCCGGGCGGCTGCCCGTGCGCACGCACCTGGTGCCGCCCCAAAAACGGGACGATATGGAACGCTTTATCTTTGAGAAAATCACGACGGGCGCGTCCCAGGCATATTATGTGGCGCCGCGCATCGAAGCCGACCCGCAAACTCCCGGTGCGCCCGCGGATGTGATATCGGTTGTCAAGAGACTTAAAAG
>JAQUMP010000068.1 GCA_028718065.1 Chitinivibrionales bacterium
GCAAAGTTTTATCGTCCGCGTCACGATCCTCATGATGGGCGCGGTCCTGGGCGGTTTTATTTCGCGTAATAATTTATCGGCCATCCAGAAAATCATTAATTCCGAGGCCCGTTACCAGAACCTGGTGCACCGCCTGCCGGAAATGCTGTTTATGCTTGACAAAAGAGGCGTTTTTTTATGGGCCAACATGACGGTCTACTCGCTGCTGGGGGTCCCGGCCACGGTGGTCGTCAAGCGCCGGCTGCGCGACTTCCTGTGCGAGCCCGATTCCCTGAAACTTGACAAAGGAATAACGCGCGGGACCTACGAGATCAAGGACCAGAACGGCGACCGGAAATTCGTGGACCTGGTGCTGCAACCGGTAACGCAGCGCGACGCGGACAACCGCACCGAGACCGTGTGGGAAGGCATTATGACGGACATTACCGATCGCGAACTGGCCATTTCCCGGCGCGAAGAAATGGTCGCCCGTCTTTTTGAATATAAAAAGATAGAGTCCATGAGCACGCTCGCTTCCGGCATGGCGCACGACTTTAACAATATTCTCCAGACCGTAAGCGATATCTCCTCGATGGTGGCCGTTAAAACGGCCGAAGAAGAAACAAAAAAAAGGATGACCCTCATATCCGACACGCTTCTGGATGCCAAGTTCCTGATTTCCGAACTCATGACCCTCGGCAAGAACCGGCCCGTCAACTATAAATCGATCCACGTGCAGCAATTTTTCGATATGGTCGTGCCGCTGTTTTCCGATCAAATCGGCGCAAACTATCAGGTTGCGCTTAAATTACCCGCGGAGCCCCTCTATATCAAAGGGGACATCGATTACCTTAAACGCATCGTGCAGAATCTTTTTATCAATGCGCGCGACGCCATGCCGGGCAACGGGAAAATTACCCTTGAGGGTTTTATCGAGACCAAAGACGAACTGCATAAAGTGGTGGTGCTGCGGTTTTCCGACACGGGCTGCGGCATTCCGGCCGACATTACCGAAAAAATATTTGAACCGTTCTTTACAACTAAAAAACCCGGAAAAGGCACGGGCCTGGGGCTTGCGCTGGTGCGCCAGATCATAAACCTTCACGGCGGCCAGGTCTTTGTGGAAAATACGAGCACCCGTGGAACGACCTTCCGGATCGAACTGCCCTATCTGGGCCCGCCGGCCCCCAACGAAGAAGATACCGCCACCATCATGAAGGTGCGTATTAATTCCACGATTTTGCTGTTGGACGACGATGCTAAAATCCGCGACATCCTGAAGTTTTTCCTGCGGGAATTTAAATATACCGTATGTGAAGCCTCCACTCTCGGAGAAGGCGCCACCCAGCTCACGGCGCACCGGGACGATTGTCGCCTCCTTATCATGGATTGGAAGCTGGGGGAAGACGATCCGATTAAGGTAATTAAAAGCCTGCGCGCCATAAATCCGGAATTGATTATCATTGTAATTTCAGGATATCCCGCCAAAAAGAAAAGCATCGAGGAGATGAACATTTACCAATGGATCACCAAACCTTACGATAAAAACCAACTCGATTTTGAAATTCAAAGAGCCCTGCACCGGATCCCAAAATAATCAGGTAATTTTCAGCAATAGTATTCGTACTGTAGTAGCGCGTGCGGCGCGATCAACCGATTTGGTGTTCTTTGCGAAATTTAAATGGGGTGATGCGGCAGTATTTTGAGAACATTTTTTCCATTTCGGTGACCGAAGTAAAGCCGCAGGTATCGGCAATCGATGCTTCGCTGGCATGCGTGGAGCGAAGGCGTTCCTTGGCGATCTCGATACGCGCATGATTTAGATAGATTGGAAACGACAATCGGGCAAAGCGTTTAAATAAATAATTAATACGCGAAGGAGGTATCGAACTAAGCGAAGATAATTGATTGATCGAAAAGGAGCGTTGGGTAACGGACGCGCCCACGATTGTTTTAAGATGTTCGAACTGGTTTTTAAGATTTTGAAGCGATTCGTTTACGGAGCGGGAGGAGGCATGACGCCTTTTTTTGCGGATGATGATGACGATCGCAAACAAACCTCCCCCGCAGAGATAACTGAGCAACCAGAGCCAAAGGTCCGCCCGCAGAAGGGGCCGTGGTGTGAGAGCAAGTTTTCCCCAGAGGAGCGGGCACATAAGATGGGCGCCTTCGGCGCCGCTCCAGGAAGGCGAGGCGGCTTTGGAAGGCAGAATAAGGGCCACATTAAAACCGAACGAATCGGGGATGGCGGCGCCGAATGTTTTTGCCGGAATATGGAACTCAAGGTGCGTGGCGGATCCATTGTGGGTGCAAACGCAACGGTTGGAGGATGGAACGGTATTATTATAAACCGTAAAACCGCCCCCGGAGTTAAAATCGGGCGTGGAAAATATCTGGCGGGCATGACCCGTTAGTGAAATAAAAAACGCGTATATATTATCGGAAGGAAAGGGCGCGCGGCCAAGGGACGGATCGATCATGATTTGTATTCCGCAACTTTCCGAATCGCCTCTCTGTACGATGTTGGCCGAATCGAGAATGGCGCAAACGACGATGAGTTCCTGCTCGTTCCAGAAAACGGATGATTTACAAAACGGGATAGTCGCGGAGGGTCGGCCGACCGAAAGGTCCCCGGGGATCATCCCGCTGCGGGGCGGCCGGATCGCATAGGAAGCTGCGGCGCGCGGCGTGAGGGCGGGATTATGCGCCAGAAAAACGCCTTGACGGGCAAGAGAATGCAGCGCGCCGCCGCGGTCCAGGCCTTCGGCGTAGAGCGTTAGATCGCCCATAAGTTGATTGGGAAGCGCGCTGATGTTCCACAGCACGATAAAGGGCGGCCGCGTGATGGAACCGACCAGGAGCGAATCCGGCACGCCCGCGGCGGCCAAAAAGCGCGCCTTAAAATTTACGGATGAGATTGTTGAACAGGCGCTCACCGCCAGGGTGCAAACGGCGCCTTGTATAACGGCGCCCGGCAGGGGTGTGGTAAGCCGGAAAGCGCAGGCGGAATCGGGCGCGGCCCGGAGAAGGGCGACAAAAAGCAAGCCGGCCATGCAGAACAGTCGCGCGCGTAAATGCGTTTTCCCTCTGCGGTAACGGAAGACGGAAATCATGGCCAAAGTGCGTTGTGTTGTAAGGATGTGATGAAACTGGGCGCAGCTGGAGTCGAACCAGCGATCTCCGCGATGTGAACGCGGCGCTCTAACCAACTGAGCCATGCGCCCTTGATTTAAACACGATTTGCCGATTGCCCAATAAAACGACAAATCAAGTATATTCTAAAAAATACCATTTCGGCCGGAGCTTTTCAAAGTAGATTGAAAGACGTTCCAAAAACCGTTTACCGTTTAAAAGATGGCTCTATGCACAAAAGACTCTCTATTTTTTCCGCCGTCCTGATGTTTTTAATTATCGTCGGGAGTTCCCTGTCGGCCGCGCAGACGTTCTATGCCGATGATTTTCGCACGTTGTTTGCCATGCCGCGCAGCGCCGCCCAGGCCAATGTTATCGGCGTTTTTGACATCAGCGCCACGCCCAATGCCAACCCGGCCAACCTTCTGGATATAAGTGCCGTAAAAACGAGAGGCAAAAAAAGCCCGGATCCGATGCTCTCGCAAAGTTTTGAATTCGCCTATGCCTCATTTTTTCAGAACTCTTTTCAGTCGTCAATCCTTTCCTACACTACGAGCCGTCCCGACGGCTGGGCCGTTGGGGTCTCCGCCGCCTATTTATATATTCCCGGTATTCCGGTGACCGAGAACCTGGACCTGTCCGCCGACGGCTCTCTGATTTACGATTCAAGCAAAATCAACATGGTTTCGGCATCGACGCTCTGTTTTAATGCCGCTTGCGCGCGCATGCTTATTAATCAAAGCCGCCTGCGCTTTGCCGCCGGGGCGGCCGTTCACGCATTACGTCAAGGCCTTTACCAGGAGACCGGCTACGGCATCGGCGCCGATCTCGGCGCAAGCGCCGGCCTGCCGCAGTACGGTGTCAAGGCGTCGCTTTTGCTGGAAAACGCGACTACCACCTATGTCCGATGGGGCCCCAATTACAGCGAAGAGGCCTTGCCCCATGTAAAGATATCGCTCGGATATCAACGGGCGATCGATTATCTTTACGGCCGCATCCAGTTTTCGTATTCTTCGCCCGATTTTTTGACCAACGAAGGCGTGAATGCGGTTAATCAAGGTACTTCCTTCTTCGACACCATTCCCCAGCCAAAAATCATCCATCCCTCGCAGGACCCGCTGGCGTTTATCGGTGCGGGATGCTGGGGCCTTGAGTATACCATCCTGAGCCGCCTCACGTTCCGTGTCGGCTACGTTACGCCGGGCCGCTTTACGGGGGGCGCCGGTATCGCGCTCTGGCGCCGGCGCTTCGGCCTCGATTTTGCGCTGCTCACGCATGCGGAACTGCCGCAGACCTATCAGGTCAGCGCGCGTTACCAATGGTAACACACTTCCCGTTTAATTTATTTATATTCCTTATTAAGATCGCCGGCGCATAGCTCTACCAAGGCTTAATCGCTTCATGAACCAGCTCCGCCACTGCACAATTTTGATTGCCGATCGTGATGTTGGATGGTGTGAAACGCAGGCGTCCTTTCTCATCGGCCAAGGTCTTCGTCCGGTGGTGGCCCACACCGGCACGCAAGCGCTTGAACTGGTTTACAAACTCCAGCCGCAGGTGCTCATTGCCGCCGTGCGGGCGGCGTCTATCGATGGCCTTGCCCTGCTGGCGGAGCTGCATAAAAACGAAGTAGCGGTCCCGGTGATTCTCTTGACCGACGCTCCCGATATGGCGAGCGCCCTCAAGGCTTTGCATCTGGGCGCGTTTGATTATCTCGCCAAACCCATAGAACCCCAAAATCTTTTTCGAGTTATTACCAATGCAATCGCGGCCATTCGCCGTATCGGCGAACATGCCGTTTTGGCCGAACTTGTCAATTTGCATGAAATGACCTGCAATCTGACCGCCAGCAATTCTTTTGATGATTTGCTGGATACAATCTTTAAAATGTGCCTGCAAACGGCGCAGGCCGACGCCGCCGCGATCCATATTAAAGACCCCCAGACCAAGCAACTGCATCGGGTGCGCCCGCTTCCGGACCGACCACAACCCAAAGCGCTTGAGGCGCTGCTCGATTCGTCGCCGGTTGCCGCCCTGGCCCTTAACAAAGGGCAGTCGATCTTAATGGCCGAAGGCAAGCTTTACCCCCCGGCGGAGATCGCGCCGCCGGCGGCGAGCGGTTCGGCGCTGTGGGCGCCGCTGACGGTCTCCGGTCAGATCATGGGGCTCCTTACGCTGGTCCGCGGCCCCCAGCAGCCGCCGTTCTCGATAGTCAACCTAAACACCATTAACCTGCTGGCGGCCCAGGCCGGAATCGCCCTGAATAACGCCACGCTCTACCGGTCCATCAACCAGAAACTTTCGGAATTGTCGCTTATTTCCACCTATGCCGAACAACTCATGGGGCTGATCGACGAGAAAGCCGTGGTGCAATGCCTTTTTGAGACGGTCGCGCACCATTTCCCGCTGGACCTGATTGCGTTCCTTATTGTCAAGAAACGGGCGCATGTGCTGCAGTACTGGGCGCGCGGAGCCGTCAACGAGGGCGTGCTGGCGGAGGCGCTCGCCGAAACAACGGCCGCCTACAACCGCGGCACGGGGGTTACCCTCAACGAAAAACGGGGCAAACTCGAAGCCGTGCTGCTGCCCGTAACCACGACGCTCGATGCGCTTAAGCCCCCGTTTATCTTTGAGCACATAGTTTGCCTGTGCGACGAGGATTTTGATTACGGCGTCGTCTATTTTTCCGCCTGCCGTCCGCTGGAAAATACCGTTGAAAAAATAGCCCTGCTCACGAGCTTAGTCAGCCAGACGCGTATAGCTCTTGTAAACGCCAAGCTGTACTTCGACATGAAAGAAAACTACATCCGCACGATCAAAGCCCTGGCCATCGCCGTGGATGCCAAAGATATTTATACCCACAGTCATTCCGAAAACGTCATGCACATCGCCGAAGAAATCGCGCGCGAAATGGGGGTGGACGAAAAAACCATCGAGGCCATCCGTAACGCCGGCCTTTTGCATGACATCGGCAAAATCGGCATTCCGGGGTATGTGCTCAATAAAACCGGCCCGCTCACCTACGATGAGTTCAACGGCATCATGAAATCGCACAGCATGATGGGCGCCAATATCGTCAAGGATGTCCCGTTTTTAACCGACCTGCACCAGCTTATTTTGTACCACCACGAACATTTTAACGGCGGCGGATATCCGGAAGGATTAAGAGGCTCCAAAATTCCAATCGGCGCGCGTATCATTCATGTCGCCGACGCTTTTGAAGCAATGACTTCGGACCGACCTTACCGCAAAAGCCTTGGAGTACCGGAAGCAATCAGGCGGCTCTGTGAAGCCAAGGGGATCCAGTTCGATCCCGATGTGATCGAAGCTTTCCTCAAAATTTCGTGGCGTAAAGGCTGGCTCGAAAGCAAATAGTTCTAACCTGTTTATTTTCAATTACTCTTACCATTTTAAAAATATCTACAAAATAGATTGATTTTCTTAAGGTTTTTTGTTATATTTAATCACATTACATTACATCACATAAACTTTTAAGGTTATGGTTGATGAAGAAAGTGCTTATTTTAGGCGCGGGTATTAGCGGAGCGGCCACTGCGCAGAGGTTGAGTGGCGATACTATTCAAATCCATCTTGTGGAGAAGTCAGAACATATTGGCGGCCATGCTCTTGAAATGGGATGCAAGGCATCGGATACCTGCGCACGTTGTAATGTCTGCGTAGCGAACGACCTCTTTAAAAAATTAGCCGATAATTCTCTCATTAAAACCTATCTTTCCACAGAACTTACCCAATTGCTTCCCGGCAAAAATGGGGGCCGTTTTAGCGCCCAACTTTCCAAGCTACCGAGCAAGTCTGGATCAAAACCAATACGGCTTGATATCGATGCCCTTGTCATTGCAACCGGTCACGAGCCTTTTAATCCGCGCGAAAACAGCTCCTACAATTACCGGCGCCTGCCCAATGTCATCACCGGCATGGAGGCGGAAAAGCAGCTTAAAGAAAAAAGCCTGATTACGCGTCCTTCGGACAATGCCGCTCCGCGCAGAGTAGCATTTGTCCAGTGCGTGGGCTCCAGGACCGAAGAGGTTTTCCGCTCCCCCGACAATACTGATTATTGTTCCCGGGTTTGCTGCGGCTATGCTCTGCGCATGGCGCGCTTTATTAAGCACCGTAAACCCGAATCCGAAGTCACGGTTTTTTATATGGATATCCAGAACTTCGGCAAAAATTTTAATGCCTTTTTAAATTCCTGCAAGGAAAAAATAAAATTCATTCGCTCTCGTCCCTCGGAAATTCTCCCCGGGAAAGGCGACTCTGTGTTAGTAAAATTTGCGGCCGATGGGGCCGCTTCCCCGCAAAACACGGCCCTATCGCAGGAAGAATTCGACCTGGTGGTGCTTTCCACCGGCATCAGGCCCGCACCGCAGAACCGCGCGCTCGCGGAGCTTCTGGGCGTGCCTTTGGACGGCGACGGTTTTTTCGGCCTCAAGGGCGCCGCGGCGCTGCCCGATCTGCAGAAAAAAAACATTTACGTTGTAGGCACGAGCGAAGGCCCCAAAGATATCGCCGGGTGCATGGTGCAGGCCGGCGCGGTAAGCAACCTGATTGCAAGCGCACAATACCTATGACATTGCCAAAAACCAAACCGGTAAAATCGTCCGCGCGCGCGCTCAGGCAGAACGTCGCCATACTCGGCGGCGGCATCGCGGCCATGACGACGGCCAACGCGCTTGCCGGGCGCAACTATAAAGTTTCGCTGGTTTTTTCCGGCGCGCAGCTTGGAGGAAACGCACGTGCATTTCCGGAACTGTTCGGGCATATCGGCAACGATTTAAAACAATCCAAAGAGCAAATACTATCGACAATTACAAATCTTGAAATGCAAATAAACAATCAGCGCTCCATTGAGCTTTTTCCGGAATCAACCGCCGCCTCCGTTAAGGGAGAAGCCGGGAATTTCAAGGTGATGGTTTCCTCGCAGGGCAAAACCTTCCGGCTTTCCGCCGGCGCGGTGGTGCTTGCCGCCGGGACCAACGGCATTGGCGCACAAAACAAAACCGGGCTTACCCTTGGAAAAAATCTTATTGCCTTTTCGTCGCTTCTGTCAATGATACGAGAAGGCAAAACGCCAAAAAAAACCGCTTTTCTGCTTGATGGTGCTGCGGAGCAGGATTGCGCGACTTCCGCCGCCGTTTTTTCCTGCGCGCTCCTGCTGGCGCAGCAGCCTAAAACAAGCTCCACGGTTTTCTGCAAAAACGCGCGCGTTGCGGCTTTTGGCATGGAAAATCTTTACCGCCGCGCCCGGAACGCCGGGGTGGAGGTTGTCAAATACGATTCGCTCACGCTCCAGAGGGAAACGGCGGCCGGAATTGCCGTAATAACCCGCGATACCATTGCCGATAAAGAACTTTGTGACGAATTCGAAACGGTCGTTTATGCGGACCGCAGCGCCGATTCGCCCAGGATTCCCAGCATAACCGGCCTTAAAACCGCTCCCGACGGTTCTTTACAATACGATAATGTCTGGCTGCTCCCCGCCCAAACCAACCGGGCCGGAATTTTTACGGCGGGCGCAAGCCGGGGCATAACCGAATTGCGCGAGGTCTTAAACGACGGCCTGGCCGTTGCCGGGCAGGTCCATGATTTTCTTCGTCAGGGCCAACTTGTTGCAAGCAAAGACGCCGCAAACGTAGACGCGGAAAAATGCGCACTCTGCCTCACCTGTTTGCGTATCTGCCCGGTAAGCGCCATAAGCATCGATACAAAAAACAAGGCCGCAACGGTTTCGCCCTATGAATGCCAGAAATGCGGCGCCTGCGCAGCCGAATGCCCGGCGCTGGCCATAACTCTACCGGGTTTTAGCGACGAACAAATCCAAAAAAAAGTAGGCGATAAGCCCAAAACAATTGTGTTTGCTTGCGAAAACTCGGCGATTCCCGCCATGCAAGGGGCCGGGAAACTTCCCGCCTCCGTGGCTGTCATCACGGTGCCCTGCGCCGGAAAAGTGGACCCGCGCGCGGTGCTGCAAGCGCTGCACAAGGGTGCCAATAAGGTCATGGTGCTGGGGTGCCATCCGGAAAGCTGCCGCTATCTGAGCGGTGGCAGCCGCGCGAGCAAGCGCATGGAGCGGTTGCGGGAGACACTTGACAAAGCAGGATTCAATAAAGAGCGGGTCGTGTTCGGCGGCCTGGCGGCACTGGAAACAGGGCGATTTCTTGAGTATGTTTCCTCGAATCAGACGATGGCCGGTCAGGTATTTTCTCCGCACCCGGGGGCAGCCTCATGATTGTCGCCGAGAGAAAACCGGTCGAAGAAATCAAGGCGCTTATCGCCGGGCACGGCACGGTGTGCGTGCTGGGATGCGGCACCTGCGTTACGGTATGCCTTGCCGGGGGCGAGCGCGAAGTCGCGGTTCTTGCCGGGGCCTTGCGTTGCGGCAATAACGGCCACTTTTCCGAGAACACCATCGAACGCCAGTGCGACGCCGAATTTTTTGAAAACGTTAAAGATCAAATTGACGCAAGCGACGCCGTGCTTTCCATGGCCTGCGGCGTGGGCGTGCAGATGGCCGCGCGTCTTTTTCCCAACAAGCCCGTGTACCCGGCGCTCAATACCAAATTCATGGGGGTTAGCGACAAAGCCGGCGAGTGGTCGGAAAATTGCCTGGCCTGCGGGGACTGCAAGCTCGGTATTTTCGGCGGGGTTTGTCCGGTAACGCGCTGTTCCAAATCCTTGGCCAATGGCCCCTGCGGCGGATCCACCAAAGGCCGGTGCGAAGTAAATCCCGAAAAACTCGAATGCGGCTGGCAACTGATTTATGACCGGCTCAAGAGTTTAAACAAGCTTGACACTTTGGCGGAAATCGCGCCGCCGCGCGATTGGTCCAAAACGCATGCGGGCGGCCCGCGAAAATTATCACGCGAAGATGTGGCGGGATTGTAATGGCCGATAACCAATTAAAATCGGGCAGTAACCTCGAACAACGGTTGAGCCGGGGGCTCTTTGCCGTTACGGCGGAGCTTGGCCCGCCCAAGAGCGCAGACGCCGAACATATAAAAAGGAAAGCCCAAATTCTTAAAGGCTGGGTCGATGCCGTAAACGTAACCGACAATCAAACCGCGATCGTGCGCGTTTCCAGTTTCGCGGTTTCCAAAATGATTCTTGACATGGGGCTGGAGCCGGTCATGCAGATGGGCTGCCGCGACCGCAACCGCCTCGCCATGCAATCGGATATTCTGGGCGCCTATCTGCTGGGCATTCGCAATTTGGTGTGTTTGTCCGGCGACCATCCCTGTTTCGGCAACCATCCCACGGCACGTTCGGTTTTTGATCTGGATTCGGTCCAGCTTATCGCCATGGTACGCGACATGCGCGATAAAAAGATCTTCGCCTGCGGCGAGGAAATCCGTAACTCCAAAAAAGCCCCTGTTTTGGAACCGCGTCTTTTTATCGGCGGCGCGGCCAATCCCTTTGCCGACCCGTTCGATTACCGCAGCGTGCGCCTTGAAAAAAAAATCAGGGCAGGCCTTGACTTTGTGCAAACCCAGTGCGTTTTT
>JAQUMP010000069.1 GCA_028718065.1 Chitinivibrionales bacterium
GACGGCTATTTCTCCCTGATTGACGGCAGCGACAATTTTCCCGATATCGCCGTCGGCCGGTTTCCCGCCGAAAACCGGGCCCAGATGCAGATCATGGTCGACAAGACGTTGCGCTATTACACCAAAGCGCAAAGCGGCTACTGGCGCGATAATCTTATTCTTGCCGGCGGGGTCGAACCCGCCTTTACGACCTTTAACGATATGACCGCCAACGAAGCTATCGGACCCAACATGAATATTTTGCGCATGGACGCCGACCCTGCCTCGATTTATTATAAAAATGAATTCAATGCGTCCCGGACCATGGCGAACTACATTAACGCCGGCGCCTACGCCATTAATTTTAACGGCCACGGCGGCGGCAATATCTGGTCGGACAGCCGTTTTTTTTCGTATACCGACCTCGATAATCTTTACAACGGATACTGGGGCGCCGGCGGCAAGCTGCCCCTGGTTTTCTCGTTTACCTGCCTTACCGGTTTTTTTGAAAGCGCTCTTTACAAATCGCTCGGCGTGGAATTTTTACGGCACAGCGCCAATGGGGCCATCGGTTTCTTCGGCGCATCGGGCTATACCTCGCTGCAGGGCAATTTTAATTTTAACCGCATTTTTCTTGAGCACGCCATGCACGATTCTACCGAATCGGTCGGTACGCTTATTTTAAACGCCAAAATGGACATGCTCGTCAGTTTTGCCCCGCAGAGCATTCCACTCGTCCGTCAATATAACTTCCTGGGCGATCCGGCGCTTCCCTGGCGGCTTGCGCCCCGGAATTTAACGCTGACCGTCGACAGCGCCGTTGTGCGGAGCGGCGATTCACTGCGGGCTTCCGGCCGATCGCCGGCGGTTTCGCAAGGCACGGCGCGCGTCGAGCTGATCGCCAACAACAGCCCGTGGCAACAAAAACTGGCCCCTGTTTTAAGCGATACGTTTTCGGCGCGCTTTGCGCTTAAAGATTCCCTGCCTCCCCTGGAAGGCCTTATACGCGCCTACGCCTGGAACGATTCCGCCGATGGACGCGGCTGGACGCGCTTTGCCCACAACCAGATTGCGATCGATAGCCTGAATTGCGTCCCAAACACCTTCGGCATGGGCGATAGCATAGAAGTAAGCTGCAAGCCGATCATCCCAGCCGGCGACAGCCAGATGCAGCTTCTTTGTCTGTACGCACTTTGTAACGCGTATGCAAATCCGGTTTCCATGACCGGCGTGCGCATGCAGCGCGACAGCGCGGGCCGTTACACGACCATGAATAAATTAGTATTGACAACAGGGAACTCACCGGCCGCCTCCGACCAGGCCCTGACGCTTTTTGTGCAATTTCGGAATACCGCCGCTGCGGGGAACCGGCAATCGCAGCGCTACGCGTTTACCGTGGCGCCCCGGCCCGACTTGCGCTTTGTCAACGATTCCGCGGAGGTCGTTTTTTTAAACGATTCGCTCGCGGCCGCCTTTGACATTCTTAATGCCGGGAACGGCGCCTGTGGCCCCTTTGAGCTTCTTTTGCGCCGGCGGTTTTCCGATGCCGCTCCCTTCGACACGCTTGCCCGGCTCACCATTCGCGATTCGCTGCCCCCCGGCAAAACGCGGCACATCGTCGTCATGCTTGCCGACACCATGGGCGCCATTACGCTTTACGCCGTGCTTAATCCGGACCGCTCGTTTCCGGAAATTTCCTACGATAACAACAGCACCTGGGCCCATAGCACCGTGCAGCTTGGCGACCTTGCCGGCAGCGGCGACACCCTGCGCTCGGTCCTGGGAGGCTGCGCGGTCGTGCCCCTGCACCCGCTTTTACAACGTGAGCGCGTATTTTTGTTTACCAATGCGCTTGCGGCGAATGCGCCGCTCCCCACCTCCTCGCGCTGGATAAAACTTCGCGGCGATACGGGCGCCTCGTTTGCGATTATGTGCCGGCCGCCCTTGGCGGCCTCCGATACGCTGCAATGGATCTTTTATCCGGATACCGCAAAAGACTCCCTCTTCAGACAAGCAAAAATGCGCGTCGATTCGGGCGCCCGGGGTAAAATCGCGCTTTTTACCCGTAACGAACGCTATAACCGTTATGGATTTGCCCAGGATTATAGTTCGTCAACTAAGAACGGGATTATCTTTATGTCCGGCGCCTCGGGTCCGTTTGCACCCGGTTTCTGCCGGGATATCACGGGACCGTCGATCGCCCTTTCGGTGGAAGGCCGGGATATCACCTTCCTGGATTATGCGGCCAAAAACAAACCGTTTAATGTGCGTATCAATGATCCTTCCGGCGTGCCGCCGTCATCGGTGCAGCTTGCACTTAACGGCCGCAGTTTGGACAGCGCGGTGATCTCGGCCCCTGCGACCAACGACGCGCTTACCTCGCTTGTGCTTAATGCGTCTCTTGCAAAAGAACACGCTACCGATTCCCTGGTGGTAAGCGCTGCGGATTTTGCGGGTAATTTTACGCGGGCGACCTTCGCCTATATGCCGGGCGAAGATCTTTCCATAAAATTTTTCGCCTGTTATCCCAACCCATTTTCCGCGCCGCAGGACAATTCCGGCCGGGTCCTGCAATATGTCCGTTTCGCGTATCTTTTGACCGACCAGGCCGACCAGGTCACGATTTCGATTTATACCATCACCGCCCGCAAGATCAAAACATTCAATTGCCCGCTCATCGGCTATCAGGAAGTGCAATGGGACGGCCATACCGACAATGGGTTCCGTCTTGCTAATGGCACCTATTACGCCAAACTCATCGCAAAAAAAGGAAAGAAAACGCTCACCAAGATCATAAAAATCGCCAAGCTCGAAGGATTTTAAATGGGCGCCCTATATATCGTGGCAACACCGATCGGCAATCTCGGTGATATTTCCGCCCGCGCCGCCGCGGTGCTGGGCGCGGCCGACTACATTCTCGCCGAGGACTCTCGCGTGTCGATAAATCTGCTCAAGCATTTGGGAATAACCAAACATCTGGTCGCCTTTCATGATTTTAACAAAGAAAAAACGACCCCGGGCATTCTCGCTGATTTACAAGCAGGAAAAAGCATCGCCCTTATCAGCGATGCCGGTACGCCGGGCATTGCCGATGAGGCGTTTTACCTGGTGCGCGCGGCCCTTGCGGCCGACATCCGGGTAATTCCGGTGCCGGGCGCCTGCGCCCTGGTGTGCGCGCTGGTCGCCTCCGGCCTGCCGACCGACCGCTTTATTTTTGAGAATTTTCTGGAAAACAAAAGCGGCCGCCGCCGCCGTTTTTTTACAAGCGCGCTGGGCGAGCGGCGCACGATTATCTTTTACGAATCGCCGTTCCGAATCGTAAAGGTTCTCGCCGAAATGCAGGAGACGCTCGGCGATGTTTTAGTGGTTATCGGCAGGGAAATGACCAAAATGCACGAAGAGTTCCTGCGCGGCAGCCCCGCGCAGCTTATCGGCCATTTTAAGGCAAAGCCGCCCAAAGGCGAAATGGTCGTGCTCTTTAATACGCGGGTCCGGGCCGGCGCGTAACGAGCGCCTACTTGCCGGATTTTCTGGCCTTTTTCTCAGAACCGGACTTTTTATCGGAAAAAGAGACCGTTGAAACCGGATAATCCTTGATTTTATCGTCCAGCAATAACGTGGTATCGCCCTGGTCGACCAGCACGTTGAATTTACGCAATAAGAGCTGGTTGATTTTAAGCTCGTTGTCATCCGCGACAAGCAGCAGGGCGCCTTTTTCGCCTTTCTTTGTTTCCACGGTCTGGCCGTCGTCGCGGATCGAAGCGATTTCGTCAAATGCCAATTCACGCTTGTTATTATCGGCGGGAACAATATACAAATGACCTTTGCTGTCGATCCTGCCTTTGCTGGAATAACCGTTGCCTTCCACGAAGCCGCTCGAAACCAGCATGTAGTTCATGTCGACCTTAAGGCTTACGGCTGAATCGCCGGGAAAATTTCTGGTCATGGAGATGGGAAAATTTCCCAGGAAAAGCGTCCAGTATTTGCAATCGCCGGTTTTGCCGTCGGCGACATAGGTAATCTGTTTTTGCAGCAGCGCCCGCGCGGCCGATGGGGAAATAAAACCGCTCAAAACAATCATCGCGACCAAACCACAAATAAAAGCGCCTTGTTTAGAATAACGTTTCATATAAACTCCTCCTTTTAACCGCATAATATTTTTATGGTGGACCATATATTCCCTCTTTAAAATATATTGTTTCGGCGATTAAACAAGGGCGATGACTTAAAATTCGATACCTTTTCTTGCCGGGATTTTTTTTGACCTGTAATAATGCTTGATCTCCCGCATTTCCGAGACCAGGTCCGCGGCCCTAATCAGCTCGGGCGTCGCGTAACGGCCCGTGCAAACAATCTCCACATGCTCCGGTTTGCCGCGCAGGCATTCGAGCAATTCTTTTTCGTCAATTAATCCCAGATGAACGGCCACGCAAACCTCGTCGAAGATCACCAGGTCGTAGGCGCCGGAGCTAACGACCGCTTTCATTTCCGTCAATGCTTTTTGGGCGCATTTTTTTTGGTCAAGTGTGATTTTTTTTATAAAATGCTTGTCCCCGAATTGTTTCACGGTGATTGCCGCACCCAATTTTTTGAGGCCGCCGTGTTCACTGCAAAGGCGTCCTTTGCAGAATTGGCCGAAAAAAACCCGGTAACCCGCGGCGACACCGCGCAAAGCAAGCCCCAGAGCCGCCGTGGTTTTGCCTTTCCCCTCCCCCGTGTAAACTTGGATGTAACCTTTTTTTAATGGCATGATATTAAATCTCTGCACAAACAATTCACCGAAGTTCGCTGTAGCCTTAACTCACCCCTCCTCGTAAAGCCTCGGTTTCCCCTCTCTTTTAAGAGAGGGGATAAAGGGGTGAGTTGCCGTCAAGGTGCTGTAAAGCTTCTCTCGGCTAGCTCTCTTTTAAAAATAATTCCCAATCCCCTGCCTGCCTTTGCCAAAAAGGACCCATAAGAAAAATGGGCCTCCCAAAAGCGCGGTAATAACACCCACCGGAACCTCGGCTGGGGCGATAATAACGCGGCTGATGGTATCGCACACGACAAGCCCGACCCCGCCGGCGATAAATGAAACCGGCCCAAGCGTGCGGTGCGAAGCGCCCACCAGCATACGGCAAAAATGTGGGACCATCAGCCCGATAAAACCGATCGGACCGCACACCGCCACGATGCTGCCGACCACCAGCGAGGTCGCGATAAGCAGGACCCGTTTGGCGCGGACGACATTGACGCCGCGCGTATGCGCCAGGTCCTCGCCGGTAATGAGATGGTCGAGCCACGGCAGCGCCAAAACAATGGCGATTATGCCGACACCTTCCAGGGAAATAAGTGAAAGCAGGGGCTGGTATCCGTAAATTTCGATGCCACCCATGAGCCAACGGATGATCTGAAACGATTGTGACATGGAGCTCATGTATTGGAGCAGCATAAGCAGGCTCGAAAACATAAAACTCACGGCAATGCCTGCCAGCAGCATGGTGAGGCCCGTGGCGGCCTTTTGCAGGCCCGAAAGCGCGCCGACGAGCGCCACCGAGGTAATCGCACCGGTAAAGGCGCCAACGGTTATCCACGGCACGCCCAGCATGGTCCCGGCCACGTTAAAAATAATCATGGCGGCGGCGCCGAAAGCGGCGCCGCTCGAAATGCCAAGCGTAAAGGGTTCGGCCAGAGGATTGCGGAACATTGCCTGAAAAACCATCCCGCACAAGGCCAATCCCCCGCCGGCAAAAAAAGCCGCGATCACGCGCGGCACGCGTAAAAATAAAAATATTTTAGAGGCAAAGGCATCGTGCAGAATGTTGGACAAACTTATCAACTGCATGCCGACAAAGGGGGCTGTCCCGAGCACGACAACGGCCACGACGCATTCCCATAAAATTATTTTTTTACCCCCCCTGCTCATGGCGTTATCCTGCGCGGTATGAATATGGGTTGGCGATCCTTAATTTTAGCCGCATCAAAGGGAATGTCGAATACCCGTTCCAGTATTTGGGGGCTTTGGGCGCTCAGCTCTTCGGCCTTTCCGTAAAAAAAACAGGCCCCCTCGGTCAGCACGAACACTTTGGCATAACGGCCCAGGGCAAGGTTTACGTCATGCGTTACGGTAAGAACCGTCGTCCCGAATTCGGCATGAATGCGCTCCAGCACGCGCTGGATGGTTTCCTGATGCTTGGGATCGAGGAACGTTGCCGGCTCGTCAAGCAGCAGGATCCGCGCGCGCTGCGAAACCGCGCCCGCCAGAAAAACGCGCTGCAATTCCCCGCCGCTCAGGGAATTCATGCCGCGCCGGGCAAAATCCGCCGTGTCGGTTATTTGCAGCGATTCCATGACTATTTTTTTGTCTTCCTCGCGGGGAAGCGCTAAAAAGTTCTGATAGGGATAGCGGCCGAGCATGACATATTCATACACCGTAAAGGGCAACAGTCGCCCCTGCAACTGCGGCACATAGGCCATGAACGCGGCGCGTTTGCGCGGGCTTACATCGCCGATCGCCCGGCCCGACAGGGCGACCTCCCCGGCCGCGGAGGGCAAATACCCGGCAATGCATTTAAGCAAAGTTGATTTTCCGGCCCCGTTTTTGCCGATAATCGCGACCGTATCACCTTTATCTATTGTCAAGGTTATGTCGCGCAAAACCGTGTGGCCGCCATAGGCGTAGGAAAGGTTTTTCAGTTCGATGAGGGGATTTTGGTTCATTTGTTTTCGGTACGGTAGCCCAGGACGATGTCCTTAATGTCCTTAAGGACCAGGCCGACGCGCGGACCGGGAATCGTGGTGTAATCGCGCTTGAGCGCGACGATTTTTGTTTGATCGCCTCCGGATATTTTTTTTAAAAACCGCCAGTCCTGCTCGGCGACCGCTTCGCTCACGGCGCATTGCGGATCGAGCAGGTCGAGAATAATATCGGGATGAAGGCGGGCAATGGCTTCGGCCGAAACCTGCGGATAATCAAAGGCCGAATCCGTGATTACATTGGTTGCCTTGGCCGCGCGCACGAGGTCCGCGTAAAATGTCCGCGGGCCCGCCGCGTAGATCGAGGCAATGGATTTTAGCCCTACATTATCGCGCCCCGCGCACACGAGCAGGCGCACCGGGCGCGCGCTATCGGCCCCCGACGGCTTTACCAGCACAGTAATCGTATTTATCAACGAATCCGCTTGCCTGCTTTTGCCGCATGCCGCGCCGATAATGGCGAAGGATTCCAGGATCGCCGCCAAATTATGGTTGTCGATTTGACAAAAAGCGATATTGGTTTTTTCGCAAAATTTGCGCATGGCCTGCTGCTCCTTAAGCCCGACCACCAGGTCCGGTTTTAATCGCAGGATAAACTCGTAATTCGGATCGGTAAAACCGCCTACTTTCGGTAACGCAACAACTTGCGGCGGATAACTGCTAAAGCGGGAAACACCGACAACGCGGTCCCCCGCTCCAAGCGCGAACAGCGTTTCGGTAATACTGGGGACTAAGGAAATAATGCGGTGGTAACCGGATTGGGATATTGCCGGATGATCAGGCGCATTATTGCAATGCGGCAATGCAAAGGCAATTAATCCGGCGTACCACCATTTTTTAATAAGCGTATTCATAAAGATAAAATATTTAATTGCGCCGGGTCATTTCGCGATTTCCAAAAGCGCCAGAGAATTGGGCGGCAATCCGACATTTTTAGTTGCACCGACCTTGGCGTCGGTTGCCGGATCGACAACTACGATTCCGGGACTGGTACTGCTGCGGTCGCCAATGTAAACATACGTGCCGTCGAATGCCATGTGCCCGCTGCAGGGAGCGTCGAGACCGGCGATTTTGGCGCCAACGGTTTTAGCCGAGGGATTAAAAGAGTGCAGTTCGGTTGTAAACGACGGCGTTGATATTACGGCATAACCTTTGGTATCGCTGATGACGATAATTGAGGCTATGTCGCCGGAAAAAGCGGCTTCACCAACAACCGTTCCCAGGTTCGCATCGGTTGCCAGATCAATCGCTTCGATGCCGCCGTCGCTAACCCTCCATTTGCCCACGCTGCCGACGTAAAGTTTCCCATTGTAAATAGAAAGCTCCTGCGGGTTTTTATATGAAAGCTTTATGGTTTTAACCACGCTGTCGGTCGTGGCATTGATAACGGCGATTTCACTGGTGTCCGCGGCCTGAATGTATCCGCCCGCAGGCGCCTTGAGACGTTGACAGGCAACATAAACTTTACCGTTATAATACACTTCCCTGCTCATGTACGGAACAACGTCCGCGCTGTCGGTTCCGGCATAGGTATCAAATGCGGCCAGATTGACTTTCGCGCCGGTTTTAATTCCTGTTGACGGATCAATAATAGCGATTTGAGAATCTGCGTACAGAGTAACATAGGCCTTAGTTGGGCTGATAAATGCAATATCCTGAATATTCACGGAGGCCCCGATGTTTTTTTCGTAAGCAACGGTCGAATCAGCGATAACAGAGCCGCTGATTTTAAGCACATTATCCTTGCCGGCCCGTTCAAGCACATATAGTGCACCGCCGTAAGTGCGAATATCATTGTCGCTCCCGATTGAGAGCCGGTTCTGATAAGCGGTGGTATCCAAAATATTGTAAAGCCCCATATTGCCGGCATCAAAAGTATACGATACGCTTACGGCGACAATTGAAAGGGCGGACGCGGTTTGTGATGTCACCGGATTGTTTTTTTCAGAACATCCCCCAAAGAAAAGAAATAAAATTGCCCCCGATACTCCCATAATCGTTTTCATGATAAAATTCCTTTTTTAAAAGTGGATAAGTGCGTTATGAATGCAGGACCTTTCCTGATTAACTTTTTTGTTTTTGGCGTTTAGCCGACGATACGCGAATCCACCTCCTTTACAATCTGTATTTTAGCACCACGTACTGTGCCATCCCCGGCAGGGGGCGCTGAAAATCGTAATCCTGAACGTTGCCGTAATTTTCGATCCGGTATGAAAAATCAAAATGCCCGTCCGGAGCATATCCTATGGCCGCATCTAATTGAGGAACGGAATGCGCTACTGAATTGGTATTGTCAAAGTCGGTAAAATAGCGTGACGCGAAGTGCGCGGATTGGCTTGCGTAAAAATTTTTGTACGTAAATTTGATGTTCAGATCGTCGGTAAATCGAGGCAACAGGGGCTCCTCCTTTCCATTCCAGGATGGAAAGGCGTCCGAATAAAGAATGTTTTCCATATAGGTCATTGAATTGACAAGAGACATCCATGAAAACGGGCTGAGCGTAATATCGCTTTCCAGCCCCCACACTTTGACATCGGATACGTTTTTAGGCACAAATATGTGCGATGTCATTGTATATACGATTTTGTCCTTTGTCGTGCCGGCGAAAAATGCCGCAGAAAAAGCAATAGAGGGCTTGAGAAAAGATAAACCTCCGTTATATTCCAATCGTGTTTCAGGACGAAGGGCCGCATTGCCCGAGACATTCGCGCCTTCGGAAAACTTTTCCGAAAAACCCGGACTGCGGCTGCTGTATTGGACGCTTGCCAGTGCGACGATATCATCAAAAAACCGATACTGAAGCGCGGCAAACCCGGACGGGAATCCTTCTTTCGTGGTTTTGCCGCCTGCCAGGGGAAGACCATAGGATGGCATGCTGTCATTGGTGGAATCTATTTCGTACCTGTAAAGGCCGGCTATTCTTGCGGAAAAATCATTGATAATATTGATATCGGCCTCCAAACCGGTTTTCCCCGTTAGCCGGAAATAGTGAGGCAACAGCTGGCCGGCAGACCAAAGAAGATTGTGATAATTATAGCCGTTATAGCCGGCGCTCGCTAACCCGGTAAGGAGGAGATAGTCGCCGAAATTGCTTTTAATTATACTTTCCAATGATCCATAGGGCAGTCCGATATCATGGAGAATGGGCCCCCCGGCCGGTGGCGTTAAATAAAACGGCTGAAACCTGCGAAAAAGGTCGTCCTCCGTTTTCCCCTTGGCGGTTATGACAATAGAGACATTTGAATCAATCGCCGTCATGTATGATTCTATCAGAGAAAGCTTGGTGTTTCTGTCATCACCATCGTTACTGCCGGCTACCGGCAGGTAAAAGATGCCTTCGTCGGTAACCTGCGCGGAAAATTGCGAAGTTAGCCCGGCATGCTCGTTAAACCTGTACGTATTTGAATAGGTCGAAGAAACGGTTGAATAAAAATTATTATCCATGGTTCTCTGGGAATCGTCGGCTTGCGGCGTTGGGCCAAGGGTGACGACACGATCGGTATAGGGATAATTATTGTCCGCCCAGCCGTAATTAACCGTTAACCGGTGGGTCATCGGGCCGGTCGTTTTGCAAATCATCGCATTCCCCGCCCGATAACCAAACGATCCGACCTCCGCGGAGGCGATCGCACCGTCTTTATGCGTATCGGTCGCAAGATTAATAACACCTCCGGCGTTGTCGCCGAAAAACTCAAGGGGCGGCGCGCTTTTGTAAATAGATATTTTTTGTAAGGATGAAAATGGGATCTTGGAAATATCGACCGCATTCCCGGTCGCACCGTTGAGCGGGATGCCGTCCAGATAGACCTGCACCTGACTGGACGAGCTGCCACGGATGGAGG
>JAQUMP010000070.1 GCA_028718065.1 Chitinivibrionales bacterium
AACGGGCACGTAAAAACTATCGGGGATTGACTGGGCGGAAACGGCAAAAACAATAGCGCTTAAGTAAAGTAAAATTGAACCGGAAATAATGGCTTTGCAATACTGTATCGCGTATCTATTATCTATACAAAGTAAAGCGACCCGATGAGCGTTTCCAATAACCATCATGTTTATTAAGCGATTAAGCAATGGGCCGTATCCTTTTGCTTTAAGTTTAATATTTCAATGTAATAAAAAACAATAAAATAATTCAAAAAAAAATAAACTTTCCGATCGTCCAGGTTCATGCCACGCTCCGCGCTTTGCCTACGCTTGAGCGTTGCATGATATGCCCGGGGATTTCAATAGGGCCCTGTTTTTGGAACAGGGCATCGGCCGAGGGACTTAAAAGATATTGAATAAGACGGTGCACGAGCAGGGGAATATTAAAATTGTAGGAGGTTAAATCACTCTGGAATGACCGGAAAAGGTCATCAAAACCGACCAGCGAAATATCGGCCGGGCAGGGCTTGCCGTTCGCCTTTAAAAAATCGGCGGCAAAAAATGCGATAAGGTCGTTGGCGCAGACCCATGCCGTTATGGTCGGATCGGCAAGCGCGCGCTCAAAGGGCGGCGTGCACAACTGCCGGTATTTTTCTTCGGCAAGCATATTCTGGAATGTAAAGATCAATCTATCGACCAGGTTTTTATCTGAATTTCCGGAATGCAGCTTTTGCGCCCAATCGTAGAAGTCAATCACTTCAGGGCGGCGCAGCAGGCTTTCCGCGGGAAGTTGTCCGGAGGCGGCCCCTTCGTAGGATATGAACTCCGCAACGCCGCCCTGAAGGCCGGCCGCGGCGAACGCGGCGCGCAGCCCTTCCAGCCGCTGAATGGAAAACAGGTACTGCTCGGCGCCGTAAATCGAGATATAGGCCACCCGGCAATGGCCCAGGCGCAGCAGCATCTTGCCTATGTTTTTGGCCGCGGGCGCCGACGGCACCACCATAAAGCGGATGTTGCGGCCCATGCGGCGGCCTTTGGCCATAAAATCGCGGTAATATTCCGATTCGTCAATTATGGCGACGGGGCGGTTGGCGGCGATGAGTTTATCCAGGAAAAATTTACTTTCGGAGTAAGTGCACCACACGATCGCGCCCAGCGCGGCCCCTTTATATTCCCGCGCGAATGAGGGCGCGGCAAAACTGTTGATACCCGCGATTTTCAACGTAAGCGAGCGGTCTTTGCAGGCAACTTCCAGAAGACGCAGGAAATCCCGGCGCCGCTCGTCCTGATAGTTAAGATGCGCCGGCAGCAGGATTTCGTGGACGAATAAATAAATGGTTGTGCGCGAGGGGGCCAGGAGCGGCGTTACGGCGTAATGGTTGCCGTACTCCCGGATCATGCCGCTGTCGGCAAGCGCGCGCAGCGCCTTGGCAATGGTGCGGTAACAGTCGCCATATTGCAGGCCCAGTTCCTTGACTGTAGGCAATTTACGGCTTTCTTTATACGTCCCGTTCAGCACATCCTCCGCAAGCCGCCGCCGAATTTTTTCCCAGCGATATTCCGATGGTTTTTCCGCCGGGGAAAGCGGCGCCGCCTGGACCAAAATTTCGTCTTTGGCCGAGGCGGCGTTCGCAATGCGCGCACCCCAACGGCGGCTTTGGACCACGATAACGCCTTCGGCCTGCAGACGTTTTAAGGCGCGCTGCATGGAGGTCACCGAAACACCGGCATCTTTGGCAAGCGTGCGAATGCGGGGAAGTTGATCGATTGACTTTGCCTTGAGTTGATCGATTACGCGCCCAAGATACCGGTACGCAATCGATTCTTTTGAATGGTGAGGTTGCATTATAATTTCTTTAACTCGGATACGGAACAATACGAAACAAATTATCAATAATATCAATTAAAACCAGGCGGCGGGGCAATAACTTTATAGATATATTAGTGGGCAACCAAAGATCGTCGAGCGGCTAATTTTTGAAATCGAAAGGACCCATTATGCATAAATCAATCACCCCGCGCGCGGCGCTTGTTATTGGGGCAATATTTTTAGCAACCATTTCTACGCCGGCGGCCCAGATCAAATGGGCGTGCGTGGGCAACAGCATGACCCAGGGCGTGGGGCCCAATTACGTCGGGTATTTTCCTTTCCTGCGGGACTTGCTGGGCGGCGGCTTTAATTTACAAAATGACGGCTGGGCGGGAATGTGCGTGCTTAAAAGCAGCGGCGCCAATGCCTCTTACATGTCAAGTCCGCAATTCGCCAATGTTTTTGCGTTTCAGCCCAACGTTATTACCATTAAGCTCGGCACGAACGATTCCAAGGCCCAGTATTGGGTCGACAGCGCAAATTTTGTGAGGGATTATACGGCCCTGGTGGATTCGTTTGCCCACATGGCCTCGCATCCGCAAATCTGGCTCTGTTATCCGGTTCCGGCCTTTTGCCCCGCAACCGGGACCAATCCCAACAACAATGTTATCAAGAACGGAATCATTCCCCGCATCAACCAGATAGCGGCGGCCAAAGGACTGCATACCATCGACCTTTATAACCCGATTGTGGGCCACACCAACTACCTTTATTCCGACGGCATTCATCCCGATTCAATCGGCGCGGACACCATCGCCCATATTATTTACCGAACTTATATGAACCCAACCGCTGTCGCAAATAGTGCGCATGCGGTTTCTCCGGCTGCAAATATGACCGCCCAAAATCATGTCTTTATGCTTGCGGGCGACCGGCTTTTTGTTTCGCCCGAAACCGCGGCGCATATAAAAAGCGTCGATCTCTACAATGTAAACGGCGCTTACCTCGGCAGCGCCGCGGTGCGATCCAACGGAATGATAGTTGTTGACAAAAACAAAATCGGGCGCGGCGTTATTGCTGCAAAACCAAAGTAAATCAGGAAAATATTTTTTTAAAAGGACCATTCTATGAAACGGATTTTTATACTCTATGGTTTCTTTTCTGTGCTGGCGGCCATAAGCGGTTTCAGTCAGACTGTTAATTTTAGCGCTAAGCCGGTGGACTTGCAGTTTTACGGACGCGACGCGCAGGATTCGGGGGTCATAACCATTGCGGGAACGGTCACGAGCGCGGGCGTAGCATCAATATCGGCCACGATTTACAAAAGCAATGTAGAATATAAAACCGTTTCGCAAAACCTTACCTATTCCGGCGGCAGCGCGCCCTTTAATTTAACCCCTAAAATTCATGCGGAACTGGCGAGCTACAAAATAGAAATCAAGTCGGGTTCAACGGTTTTGGCTACCGCGGACAGCGTTTTGTGCGGCGACGCTTTTCTTATCGACGGTCAATCCAATGCGGTGTTTTTGGACCAACCGGACACCTGCCGGTGGATAAGAAATTTGTACTACGGCACCTGGCAGCATAGAGGAAGCAGCCCGGGTGGCATCGGCCGGAAAATCGCCGACAAGTATCATATTCCCACCTTTTATCACAACATCGGCGTGCCCGGTTCATGGCTTTCGATGTTTACAAAGGGTGACTCGAACGTGGCCAGCATATACGGCATTTGTCTCGGTACTTTCCGGCAGGCCGGTTTGGTAAATGGCCTCAAAGGAATCCTCTGGCTTCAAGGGGAAGCCAACGGCACGGATTCCCTCGGCGCCAGCATCGTTTACGATACGACCTTTACAAAACTGTGCAATGACTGGAAATTCGACTATCCTAACCTGAAAAAGGTTTACATATTCCAAACGCACCCCGGCAGTGGAAATTCCGGCGCCTATCAGGGCCTGCTCAGAAATACGCAGCGGAAGTTTCAAACCAAGATACCGTTTGTTACGACCATCTCGACAACCGGGATTATCGCCCACGAAAACCCTCATTACGGCGCGGCCGGGTATAATCAAATGGGCGACTGGTTATATCCTCTAATCGGACGCGACCTCTGCGGCGCCACCGACACCTTTGATATTAATTCTCCCAATATTATCGCCGCCAAATTCGACAACGATGCCCATACCAGCTTAACGCTTCAATTTGATGTGCCGGTTCTCTGGCCCCCGGACTCAACCTTTTCTACCTATAACTTAGGACTTTTATCCATGAAGGATTATTTTTACTTCGGCGACGACAAAACAGGAAAGGTCGTTGCTTCGGGTTCCGCCGATACCGCACATCATACCGTAACCCTCATTTTAAAACAGAGCGCAACGGACACCACCATAAGCTATACGCCGAATGCGGAGTATCCAACGATAGGCTCTCCTTACGAAGGCCCGTGCCTCTTCAGTCCGCGCGGCGTGGGCGCTCTTACTTTTTATAAATTCCCGATCGGCCAAAGCCTGATAACAACCTCCGCCCGGCCGCCGGCTCAAAATTTCGCTGTGAACAATGCCTTGGCATACAAAATTAATAAAGACGTTCTGAGCATAACGGTCGGATTTACTACGCCGTATCGACTTGAAATTGTCAAACCAAACGGCGCGATGGCGATGCAGTTTAGCGGAATGTCCGGAATGACATTTCAAATTAATAAGAACAGGCTGCCTGCCGGGCTCTATCTGTTGCGGGCAGCCGACGCGGCAGGACATAAAGCCGCAAAACTCCTTACATGGTATTAAAATGGTATTTACAAAAAGGAATATTCCATGAAACTTTCCTTCAAGCTCTCAACGTTCGTAGGCCTCCTTTCGGCCACGCTCATTTTCGGCCAGAGTGTTTCGTTTACGGACAAACCCGTGGACATGCGGTTTTACGGGCATGACGCGCAGGATTCCGGCGTGGTTACCATATCGGGAACGGTCACGACCGCGGGCGTCGACGCCATATCGGTCACGATTTACAAAAACAACATATCGTATAAAACCGTTTCTCAGAACCTTACCTATTCCGGCGGCAGCGCCCTCTTTAATTTAGCGCCTAAAATTTACGCCGACACGGTAAATTATAAATTCGAGATTAAGGCGGGAACAACGGTTGTTGCTACCGCGGACAAGGTGCTCTGCGGCGACGTCTTTATTATGAGCGGTCAATCCAATGTGTGCGTCGGCGAGCAAAATTTACCGGCATATACTACTCCCTGGACACGAACCTATAATTACGGCTCGTGGGGAAATCCCAATCAAACCGCCTATAACCTCGCAAAACATGTGATCCTGCAGGCGCATCACCCGTATTTCGAAATTAATAACGGCGTTCCCGGCGCCTGGTTATCGATGTTTTCGCCTCCCGATACGGTAATGCCCGGCACCTACACCACGATCTGGGGCCCTCTCAAACAATCGGGCTTAAACAAGAGCGTTACCGCGGTGATCTGGCATCAGGGGGAAGCCAACTCACTCGATTCCATCGATGCATCCAAAACTTACGACTCGCTTTTCGGGTTGCTTTACAATGGCTGGTTAAGGGATTTCCCGACGATCCAGCGTGTTTACGCCATGCAAATCCATACAAGCAGCGGCGGCGGCATGCAGAGTGTCACGCGCGAAACGCAACGCAAACTTCACACCCTTTTTTCAAAGGTCGAGACCGTTCCAACCATCGGCGTTGTCGGGCCGCAGCCTCCCCACTTCAGCACCGATGGTTATATTGAAATCGGCGACTGGGTTTTTGCCTTAATGCAACGCGATATTTACGGCTCAACGGACACCATCAATCTTGATCCTCCAAACATTGTAGCCGCAAAATTTGATAATGGCGCCCATACCAGCATAACCCTCACCTTCTGCACGCCGGTGATTTTGCCGGCCGACACTACCGTAAACGGGGTATTGATGTCCGTTAAGGATTATTTTTATCTGGGCGGCGACGAGGTGGGGAAGATTGTTTCTTCGGCTTCGGTCGATACCGTCCGTAAGACGCTCACGCTTATTTTAAAGGCGCCTGCAACGGACAACAGGATAAGCTACACCTCCACCTTGTATCCCATCGGCGGACCCTGGCTCTTTAGCCCGCGCGGGATTGCGGCGCTTGCGTTTCGTTTATTCCCGATTTCGCTTGATACAACCGTAACAACATCCGCAGTTCCGGCCGCGGGAAAATCCGTTTTAAAGAGCGCCTTGACATTTAATATGAATAACGGCGTTCTGAGCGTTTCGGTCGGATTTACCACGCCGTATAGGCTTGATATTGTCAAGTCCAACGGAGTGGTTGCGATACAATTGAACGGCGAACGCGGTACGACATTTCAAATTAATAAAAACAGGTTGCCTGCCGGGCTCTATTTATTGCGGGCGATCGATGCGGCGGGAAACAAGGCCGCAAGACTCGTGACCTGGTATTAAGTCTTAATCTACAAAATCAATGAAGAAGGGGATATCCATGGTTACCTCTAAAAATCGAATTTCGAGGAGAACAGTGCGTTCGGCAGTATGTTTTGTCGCCTGCCTGGGCTTAAACGCCGTTTCGTCCTTGGCGGCAACGGCGGTTTCCTTTAGTCCCGCGACGCTTATTTCGTCCGACAACGATATCAGCACGGTCGGGACGTTGGTTTACGCTTACAATTGGAACGGCACGGACGCAACCGTAAACGGTGTCACCTTTAAGGGAACCAGAAACACCACGACCGTCGGTTCCGATTTGTCATTTCCAAGTCCGGGCCCGGGGTGCGATTTCCCCCCCGACTTTTGCGCGGGCGGCACTACCCTTTCGGCGGCCTACCAGCATTTGCTCGGCGGCGCCGCCTACGAAGATTACGAGGGCGATTGGTGGAGACTGCAACTTAAAGGCCTGGTTGTCGGCCATAGCTACCATGTGCAGATGTGGTCCATGCTTTCCTATTACGATCAGGCCAGTACCAGAATCAGCGACTCTTCCGGGAATTCGGTCACCTTGAAAAAAGACAACACCAACGATTACGGCGGCAGGGGGCAGTTTACAATTGGCACCTTTACGGCCAACGCGACCACCCTCACGCTTACGCTTACGGGAATCGGTCCCTTTATCCCGGACAAAGGGGCGCTGCTTAATGCAATGCAATTACGCGACATTACCAATGTCGGCGTTGTAGCAAAAAGCAAGAATGTTACGGCTGTCAATAATTTTGGGAAAGGTATGATCTACGATATTCAAGGACGGCGCATCGGCGTTTCCGTAAACGGAGGCTTGCCGCACAATGGCCCGGCGGGGATTCTACTATTAAAATCAGGCGCATCGGCTGAAAAAGTAGTCACGCAGGGAGCGATTCGGTAAAATTGACCCGGAGGAATGACATGAGACAAATTATTAAGCATACCATTTTATTTTCGGTATTGTCGGCCGCGGCCGTTTTCGGCCAGACCGTAACTTTTTTAGATTCCGCCAAACCCGCCAACATGCAGTTTGTGGGGCGCGACGATCAGGATTCGGGGGTCGTCGCCATTGCAGGATCGGTTACGACCGCGGGAGCGGATTCCGTGTCGGTCACGGTTTACAAAGGGGGCGTGTTATATAAACGTATAGCCCAGGCGTTGTCGTATAGCGGCGGCAGCGCGCCGTTTTCGCTTGCGCCGAAAATTCATGCCGAATTGGCAAGTTATAAAGTTGAAGTTCGGGCGGGCGCAACGGTGGTTTTGACCGCCGACAGCATCCTGTGCGGCGACGGCTACATTACCGCCGGTCAATCAAACGGGGGGAACTTGGACCAGCCGGACACCTGCCGCTGGATACGGTCATGGTACTATTCCTGGCAACATCCCGCCAAGACCGCCGGAGGCTTAGGTTCTCTTATCGCCGACCGCTATCACATTCCCACTTTTTTTATGAACGGCGCGGTAGGCGGCAGCCCTATTGAGTGGTTCCTGGGCCCCAACGGAGTTGCCGCAAATATGTTTTCGCAGATTAAAGCCGCCGGGATAACCGGCGCCATCAAGGCGTCCCTCTGGCACCAGGGGGAAGCCAATTCCTCGGACACGCTTAATGCCACCATCGGCTACGATACCATGTTTACGGGATTGTGCAACGACTGGAAACGCTACTATCCCAATCTCAAGCACATTTACATGTTCCAGATCCATCAAGGCTGCGGCGGCCCAAATTATGAGAGGACCTTTCGCAATACGCAACGTGTTCTTCAGCAAAAAATACCGAATCTCTCAACCATATCAACGGGCGGAATTGTGGCGCACGACGGTTGTCATTATGGGTCTGCCGGGTATTATGAAATGGGCGCCTGGGTATTTCCTTTGATCGGCCGCGATGTCTATAAATCCGCTGATTCCATAAATATTAATTCTCCCAATATCATCGCCGCCAAATTCGATGACGAAGCCCACACGCGCATTACGATGCAGTTTGACGTTCCGGTAAAATGGCCGGCCGACACGACCATTCCTAATGTTGGAGGACCTTTCTCCATGAAAGACTATTTTTATCTTGGCAAAGACGAAAATGGCTTTTCGGTAGCTTCCGGGTCGGCCGATACCAACGCACGTACGGTCACCCTTGTTTTAAAACAGGCCACCGCCGACACCCAGATCAGCTACACCCCGGAAATTTTATATCCCGGAAACACGATCGCCGCCTGTTACGAAGGCCCGTGGCTTGTAAGCACGCGCGGCGTGGGCGCGCTTACGTTTTATAAATTTCCCATCGGCAAAAGCCTGATTACCACATCCGTCAAGCCGTCGGGGGGAAAGCCCGCGGCCTTCGGCTCCTTGACATTTACGATGAACAAAGAACGGGTAACTATTTCCGTAAAGGGATTAAGAGGCCCCTGCCGATTGGAAATCGTCCGGCCTAACGGATCGGTTGCGGCGCGTTTAAATAATGTCGGGCCGGCCGGTTTCGGCTTGGACCGCAAAATGGTCCCGGCTGGAACATACCTGATCCGTGCGACCGATGCGAACGGCGCCGGGGCCGCAAAACTGGCCGTCTGGTATTAATTAAACGTCTAAGGCAATCGTACAATTTTAAAAGGGAGAAATCCGTCATGGTTTCATCAAATTTTTGCCTAAGTAAATTGAAACGCGCCGTAGCGTTTTTATTTATCGCCATTAGCCTAAACGGGGACCCGGTTTTCGCCGCGCTTGCAAACCTGCAACGGCCGATTAAAATGGTAACTATTCCCGCCGGGACGTTTACAATGGGTGGTAAGGGCGGAACGTGGGGAGAAGGTACGGTTACGGCGCATCAGGTAACGCTGAGCGCATTTGCCCTGCAGGAGACCGAGGTAACGCAGGAGCAGTATAAGGCGGTCATGGGCGTTAACCCTTCCATGAATACTTCCAGCGTGTTGTTACCGGTCGAACGCGTGAGCCAGGTTGACGCAGCGCGTTTCTGCAATAAACTAAGCATTATGGAAGGCCTTGACCCCTGTTACCTCGATACCTCCAATGCAAACACGAGATGGGATTGCGATTTTACCAAGAATGGATTCAGACTTCCTACGGAGGCGCAGTGGGAGTATGCCTGCCGTGCCGGAACGACAACTACTTATTATGGCGGAAATGATTGGAGCACGGCTTTGCCCCCGTATTGCTGGTTTTATATAAACAGTAATAATATAACGCAACCGGTCGGCGGTCTTAAGGCGAATGCATGGGGAATGTACGACATGGAAGGTAACGTATACGAACTGGTTTATGACTGGTACGCCGACTATACTGCCGATGCTCAAACAGATCCCACCGGCCCGAAAACGGGATGGGCTATCGTTGCCCGTGGGGGAAGCGCCGGCCACGATCCCTATTACGAGGCCTGTGCCTATCGCGAATATAATCCGCCCGGCGCTGCCGATGCCGCCTTGGCCCGCGGATTTAGAATCGCGGCTCCCGCCCAAGCGGCCACCAATGCCGTTGCCGTTTCACCCGTGCAAATCACCAAAGGTCTTAAAATAGCATATGTCAAGGGCGTTATGGTTATGACTATGCCCTCCTCGTTAATACACGGCCTTGCCGAAATATCCCTGTTCGATATTGCGGGCAGGTACGTATACGACCACCCTGGGCTTTCCGGCGTACCCTTGCGGATTGAAACGGGCCGGCTGGCTGCGGGCGTGTACAATGCGCTTGTCCGCCTTGACGGGAAAGTGTATTCTCACCGTTTCATGGTTGCGAAGGGACAGTAAGCCGGCGCTCCCCTACCGCCCGAACGTTACAAGGCCGATGTCGCCGGGGTAGTATGTCGCAAAAATCAAGATCGGCGGCGCCATCCTGCATACTATGCCCGGCGATTAATCCGTCATGAAAACGTTTCTCAAGAAGATTTGATAATAGTAGGTTCTTTGCATTTTAAGCGTTTTTCCCGATGCGGTCGACGGTCAAATAAGCCTTGCGGTGCAAAATTTAAATAAAAGGCAAAGGCATGATTTGCTACGTCCGGACATTTTATATAATCATTTTAATCGGCCTGCTCCGTTTCGCCGCCGGGGGCGCATGCCTGAACGGTACGGTAAGCGACTCCATCTCAAAACTCCTTTTGCAAGGCGTGACCGTGTCCTTGTCCGGCGCCGCTCCGATCGACACAACCGATACCCTGGGCCGTTTTACGATTTGCGGCCCGGCCACCGGCGTATTCAGGTCCGCGGCCGCACCACTACCCTACCGCCCTGCAAATTGTAAGGGCCCCGCGAGCTGCATTTACGATTTCGCCGGAAAGAAAACGATCGTT
>JAQUMP010000071.1 GCA_028718065.1 Chitinivibrionales bacterium
TTAATTATGCCGCTGTCTAAGCGCGCGCTGAAGTTGGTCTGGTAGGAAACGTTGAAATTTACGCCGAGGCTCAGCCGTGTCCAGAGATTATTGGCATAGGAAAACATAAATAAATTATTGGAATTGCTTACCGTGCTGTTCAGGGCAACGGGATTGCCGGTGGCCGGATCGGTATAATACTGGTCGACCTTGCCCGCATTTTCACCGAAATAGGAAAATCCCCACGATTCTTTCATGCCGACCGGGAACGTAATTCCCGCTTCGGTGAGACGGAACGAGTTGTCCAGGATAAAACTTTCGCAGGCGCGCACGGCGACATAATTCTCCTCCGTCAAAAAGGCCGGATTGGTAAGCGGGGAGTATGGCGACAGCAGGTCGCGCCAACGCTGCGTAACTAAGTATTCTCCGGGAAGACCGTCGGCAAAACAAAAAGCGCCGATTCCGGCGCACAAAAGAAAAAACCAGATGCGCCAGTGCCGCTTCCATGTTCTTTTAAAATTTCTCATCGCAATATCCCCGGCTTGCCTTTAATCCCGATGTTAAGTTTTATGGTTTGTTTTCGGCCGCTTGGCTGGTCTTCTACCAGAATGCGCGCCAGATAAGTCCCGGTCGCCACGCGCATGCCGCTGCGGTTGGTCCCGTCCCAAGTGCATGAAAGTTTAAGCGCGCTGTCCGGGTCCGCGACCAATTGTTTTTTGTCGACAACCACGTGGCCCACGGCGTCGAAAATGGTGACGGTGGCATTGGTAACGGGCCGCCAAACCCGGACAAAAATGGCGGTTGCGGCGTTGGTTGCGTCGTTGCGGAAGGGATTCGGGCTGGCAAAATCGCTTTTTATGAGCGTGGCCCCCGGGCCGTATTGAATAGGAATGGCGTTTGCCTGGCCGGAAGGCCCTTTGTTTCCATGGTTGTCGGTTATGGGCAGCACGGTTCCCGGGGTAATGCGCAGGCTGTCGGACACGGGTTTAATTGTTTCACTATGCGGCAAAACAAAAGTGACCCGGTCCGCATTCGTGATCGTCCTGCTCGGACTAAGGTTGGCAAGCGGGAACTGTCCGGTTGACTGAACATAGGTAAAAACATCCTGCGGATTGGTGGAGGTCCAGTTGACCGGTTCGCTGAAAATTACCACGAGCGAATCATTAATGGGTCCCGGATAATAATAGACGGCCTTAATCACCGGACCGGCGCCGTCGATTATCTGGGTTACGGCAAATGCCTGACCGTCGGCGGTCATGGCGACATTCGTAAGCGATACATCCGCCGAAAGCCATCCGGTTTCCATGGCGGGAACCTTGCTTTTATTGTTCTCGGCCAGAATCACATGGATCGTTTTATTCGCCAGGTCCGGCGCCAGCGCTATGGCGTGCAGCGAATCGTAGCTGTTGTCAAGCGTTTGCAGGTGCAGTGTTTTTATAAAAGCGGCCACGGCCGGCATCGTGGGCAGGATGGCGGTCGTGTCGGTCCAGCGGATATCTATTTTGTCAAGATACCCGTCGCCGCTCGTGTCCAGCAGCGTGGCGGAAACCGGAATAGCGCCGAGCGCCACCTGCCAGCATTGCTTGTCCAGGCCGGCCGGCAAGGTCGTGTCGCCCGAACGCTTTAGGTAAAAGGGGATGTTGACGGTTGTGTCTTTGCGGACATTGTTGGCCGTGTCGGCATAGTGGTAAACAATACCTAAAGTAAATGCGGTGACTTCCCCCGTCAGGGGAAAGCTGTTCGGAAAAACAAACGAACTATCGAGGTAAGTGGTGGAGGTCCGAGTGCCGTTTACCGTCATCTTGACCGGGCTTCCCGGGACCAGGATATATTTCATGATATTCTGCATAAAGAGGCCCAGCAGGGCATCGTAACTGGTTTGAATGTTCCAAAGCGCACTCTCGGGATTGGTGGCCGAGTAACCGTTCTGGCGAATACTTTGTATCATCATGGTAAGACTTGACGGCGCCTGGTTATTGGCGGTAAAAAACACGGTGAAGGTGGTCGGGACGTTGGTCCCGGCCACAAAGGCCAGCGAATCGAGCCCCATCTGGCTGTTGCCGCGGGGTTCTCCATCGGAGAGGAACACCACGAATTGTTGCCCGGCGGGGTTCTTTGCGTTTGCAAACGCTTCCCGGGCGGCTTCGAAGGCCACGTTGATGTTCGTGTTGGGCTGCATGGTAAACTGGGGTTTGTAGATTAAATCCGTAAAGGTCGTATTCCGGGATTGAGTGCTGTCGTGAGTTGCCAGGACATCCTTGATTACATCGATGCCCTTTTTACCGTCGTAGGTGGCATTGAGCGTCAGGAAGCGCATATAGGCCTGGTTCGGTTGGCCGTCGTTGTTTACGGTCGATGAAAGGGGGACGAAATATTTGCTGAAATATTGGCTGGTGCGCGGATCGAAATAGAGATGTTCCTGAAAAACCACCAGCGCTACTTCGGCCAGCGGTTGCACTTTGTAAATGGTATCGAGCAGCGCCCGCGTTACCGTAAAGCGCGATCCGCCGGGGTCGCTGGTGCTGGTCATGCTGCCCGAGTTGTCGATGACGAAAACGATCGAAGGCACCGCAGAGGCGCCCGTGACATTGGTGATGAGCGAACTGGATTTGCAGGCATGCACCTGCCCCGAAAGCGCCACCACCGATTGGGGCACATAAATGGTATCGCCGATAAAGTTTTCCGGGCAACTCGTAAAGGTGAGATTGCACTGTTCCAAGGCGTAAAGCTTAACGCTTAAAAACGCCATGACCAAGAACACTGTCGTGGGCACTCGCCCCAAATGCGTTTGAGTTGCTTTCATCTGCCGCCTCCCTTGCCCGGAAATTGAGGGCCCCGTTAAATTTTGTTGGTAAGCAGCGTCGCACGGTTTGCCAAGGGCCGATCAAAATGGTTCTTTGGAATATAATTTAATTTTAATATCTAACAGAGCATAAAGCTATTGGAATCAATATTTGTGTATTCAAATTGTGTTTCGATCATTCGTAATTGCTTGACTTTACAACAGCTATACATTTATATTTAAGCTTTCCGTTGATACAAAACAGGGAGGCAAATGGTTTACTATTCCGGACATTTTTTCCGCCGGGTTGCTTTAATCGGTTTGGCTCTGGGCCTATCATACGCCGTGGCCGATGAAAAATTTGAGGGTCTCATTGCCGCCGGCAAATTCGATAAGGCCATCGAATATGCCGACCAGGCGCTTGCGGCTTCGGGCCGGACGGCGGATATCTGGTTACATCTGGCCGAAGCCTACCAGCAAACCGGCGCCTCCAAAACCAAGGTGCTTTCGTGTTTTCACGAGGCGCAAAAGCTCGATCCGAAAAGTTCCAACCTTTTTTACTTGCGGGGCAACTTTGAATTGCACAACCGGCAATTCGAAGACGCGCTTGCCGATTTTCAGGAAAGTTTCCTTATAAAACGCACCGCTCTTGCGGCCGAAGGCATTGCGGTAACGGCCAATGTTTTAAAATTGGCGGACAAGGCGCACGACGCCGCCGAGTCGGCCATAGCGCTCGATTCCACGGTCATTCAACCCCGTCTTATTCTTGCAAAATCCGCGTTCGACGAAAAAAATTACGCCCAAAGCGCCAAACTATTGGAGTATATCGCCGTCAAAAAAGGTACCGACCTGAGTGTCTGGAAAAACCTTGCCGAGTGCTATAAAAAGCTGGCCGACCGGAACAATCTGGCGCGGGTCCAGGGTAAGATCGTGGAATTAGACAAAAAGGACATCGAGTCCCGCCGCGCGTTGGTCGAGTACAAATTATCGCGTACCGATACCGCCGCCGCCGTTGCCATCCTCCAGCAACTTGCGGCGCTCATGCCCGGTAACACCGCTCCAATAAAACAGCTTTTTCTTATTACCGATGGCCGCGGGCAGAAAAAAGAGGCCCTCCTTTACCTTAAACAATATCTTGCGCTGGATTCAACCGCCGCCGAAATGTATAAAACCCTCGGCGATTTGCTTTACGACCAGAAAGATTTTCCGGGGGCGCTTGAGGCCTATCGCCATACGCTCCGGCTCGATCCCCAGGCGCATGGTTTTTACGCCCGTTATGCCTTGCTTCTTCTTCAACTGGGGCCGAAAAACGAAGCGGTTGCCGCCATTAAGGGAGCGGCCCGGGTAGGCGAGGCCACGGCCGCTTTGTACACGACACTCGGCGATATTTACAAAAAGAACAAACAGTTCGCCGAAGCCGCCGCCGCCTATCAGGACGCGCTTAAAACCGATACTAAAAACAATGCCCTTTTAAGTTTGCTGGCCGAATGTTACGCCTTGTCCGGCGACCGCAAGAACGCCATTATTACCTATGAACAGGTGGTGCTCATTAATCCCAACGCCGGCGTCGAGTACAAGGTCCTCGGTGATTTGAATATGCAGGCGGGGAACACGGGCGAAGCCTTGGCCGCCTACAAAAAATATCTCGCTAAAAAACCGGACGACGCCGTCGCGCGCACGGTCGGCATGGCGGCCTGGGAGGCCAAGCAGTACCAGGAAGCGATAAAATACTTGACCCTTGTCAAGCAACCGGGACTGCTGGATGTCGCTTGCAACATGGCGCTTGGATTGTCCTATTACTTTACCGGCGATTGCACCGCCGCTGCCGGAGCATTGACGGCCGCGAACGCGGGCGAGGCGGGCGTGAACACCGCTAAAAAGATTTTAAAGCCCCTGGCTGAGTGTTTGGAAAAGGCCGGCAAGCAAAGCCAGGCCGCCGCAGCCTATCAGACGTACGCGGCAATCCCCGGAATCCGCGATTCCGACGCCTCCTTTAAAAGCGCCTTTTTGCGAGAAAAAAGCGAGCGGGCCGTTGCCATGCGGATTTACGAATCAAACATTTCTCTTTTTCCAAAAGACTATCGCAGTTTTGCCCGACTGGGCGTGCTGCTCGCGGACAATACCGCTACGCTTGCCACGGCTGCGGCACGGCTTGCGGCCGCCGCGCTGCTCGCGGACACGGTCCCCATGATCTGGTTCAAGCTGGGCGAGGTGAACGATCGGCTTGGCAAAGGGGACAAAGCCCTGGCCGCTTATAAAAAGTTTTTGACGCTCGATCCCAAAAACGGCAAAGTCGCCCGCTTAGTCGGCCTGGTCCAGCTTAAAAAGGGCTTGACAAGCGAGGGAATCACCAACCTGGAGACGGCGCTTGGGGCCGCGCCCGACGATGTTGAGGTGATCCTGGCGCTGGCGCATGCCTACCTGGCCGCCAATAATGCGGAGCGGGCCATTGCCCTGCTCAGCAAGGCCAAGACCATAAAGAAAGAGGACGCCGATTTACGCATAGAACTTTACGGGCTCTACAAGCAGACCCAGAACGGCCAGGCCGCCGAAGCGGAAATAAAACAGCTCATCGACCTTAATAAAAACAGCACCACCTATAAAGTTCTTTACATTCAAGACCTTTTTGCGCAGGGCCGTTACGACGAAGCCCAAAAACTCGCCGCGACGGTTCTGAGCACCGAGGCCGCCAACGTCGATCTGCTTCTTATGACGGCGCGGATACAAAAGATAAAAAAGAATTACGACGAAGCCATGGAAACGTACAAATCGGTCCTGTACATTAAGGCGGATAACCCCGCGGCGTTGTGCGAGCGCGCCGATATCTACCTGCTGCAATCCAAACTCGATCGTGCCAAGGAATACTACGATAAATCACTCAAGGTCGATCCCCGCTATGCGCCGGCCGAAATGGGACTGGCGCAACTGGCCAAGGCGCAAAACGACAAGGCGGGGTATCAGCAGCATTTGGCGGCGGCGCGGCAACTCGATCCGGCTATAAAAGAAATTCCCTAAAGAAGAGAAGCGACCGGGAATTTAACGGAGGCGGCGATGAAGTTTACAAACGTTATATACTTTGTCGGACTTATGGCGCTTTCCGCCTGCGCCCAGCGCTATAGCGACGACTCCTTGATTGTGCGCGCCTTGCTCGATAGCGCCGGGTATGCGCGCATTTCGGTGGATAGCGCCACGCGCGTGGATTCCGGCCGCATTGTTTCCCTGGACCTCAGCACCCGCCGCGCAAATTACCCCGGCTTCAGCCAGGTGGATTCGCGCATAAACCGGCTTAGTGCGCTTCAGTACCTTTCGCTGGCCGGTAACGATCTGGAATACCTGCCCAACGAGTTGTGCGATCTGGCGCGCCTTAAAAGGCTTGACGTGCGCAACAACCGCCTTAAGGAATTACCCCATGCCATCGACAAGCTGGCGGCGCTTGAGGAACTTAATGCCCGCAACAATCAATTGGAGACGCTGCCGGATGAATTTTACAATTTAAAATCCCTGCGCATCGTGCAGCTCATGGCCAACAAAATCGGATCCTTTCCGGATAAAATCAAATATCTTACCAATCTGCGGGAATTGTACGTGCGCAGCAACAACCTTGCTTCGCTGCCGCGCGAATTATTGCACATGAATCTTGCTAAAATCGATTACGACCAGAATAAAATCTGCAAGCCGACCCCGGAGCTTGAACGCTGGATGCACGACCGCGACCAGGATTGGTGCAACCGCCAGTCATGTCCGAGCGGGTGTAAATAAAAGGGCTAGTTGCTTTCCGACTCTTCCTGCAGCGCCTCCCACTCCTTGAGCAAGCGCGCATTTTCTTTTTCCGCGTTTTTAAATTTATAGTTGGTTGACTGAAGCAATTCATAATTGGTGGAATTGGCGGGATCGTGCATCGTGGTTTTATAACTCTCCAATTCGCTTTCACAGCTCTGGATTTGCCGCTCGATTTTTTCTATTTTCCGCGCTAACTGTTTTTGCAGTTCACGCTGCTTAATACGCTGCTCTTTTTCCAGTTTCTCCTTGTCCGGCGCTTTGGATTTTTTGTTTGCATCGTTTTGCGATTGCAAACCAAAAAGCGATTCGCAATAGTAGCGGTAATCGTCTAAGGAACCGGGAAAATCACGGAAGAGGTCCGGCCGCATCTCGATGATGCGCGTAGCAATGGCATTCACAAAATACTCATTATGGGAGACAAACAGGACCGTGCCGTCGAACTCCTGCAGCGCGCCCGTTAAAATTTCCACCGATTGAATATCAAGATGGTTGGTAGGTTCGTCCAAAAGCAAAACGTTTCCGGGCCGGGCGAGAATGGAGGCCAGCACCAGCCGCGATTTTTCGCCGCCGGAAAGCACTTTTACGGTTTTGTCGATATCGTTGTTGCCGAACAAGAATGCCCCTAAAACATTGCGGATATAGGTGGTTTCGCCGGACCCCGCGGCTGCGGCGATGGTCTGGTACAGGGTTAATTCGGGGTTAAGCTGTTCGAGCTGGTGCTGGCCGAAATAGCGCAACTCACAATTATGCCCGTAAACCACCGCGCCCTCGGAGGCTGCCAGCAAACCGGCGCATAATTTGAGCAGGGTGCTTTTGCCGGCGCCGTTCGGGCCGATAATGGCCGCCTTTTCTCCCCGCAGGATCGACAAATTAAGATTTTTAAAAACGGTCAGATCGCCGTAAGCGGCCGCGGCGCGTTCGACCTTTAACGGTACGTTGCCGCAGGGCGGCGCCGGCGGAAATGAAAAATCGATCGCGGCGGCGTTGCGGCGCAGCGTGGGCATGGCCTCTTTAAGTTCCTGCACTTTTTTAATGCGCGACTGAACCTGCGAGGCCTTGGTTGACTTGGCGCGAAAACGGTCGATAAAACGCCTTGTTTGGTTGAGCTCCCGCTGCATATTCTTGGCGGCGTTGGCGGCCGCTTCCTCGTGGGCGTCGCGCTGGGCCAGATAGGCATCGTAGTTGCCTTTGTAAAGAACAATCGAATTGCCGTAAATTTCGGCCGTGGTCGTGCTCATGCGGTTTAAAAATTCGCGGTCGTGGCTTATAATCATGGTGCCGCCTTCAAAGCGGCCCAGGAATTTTTCCAGCCAGATCAGCGAATCCATGTCCAGATGATTGGTCGGTTCGTCAAGCAGGAGCATGGAAGGCGCCAGCAGCAGAAGCTGCGCCAGCACCACCCGCATGCGAAAGCCGCCGCTCAGGCGCGGAATGGGCTGCTGCCAAAAGGCCTCCGGAACCCCTAAGCCCGCCAGGATTGCTTCGGCGCGCGAGGCAAGCGCAAAGGCGTCGTGATGCTCCACCTGGTCCCACAAATGCGCCATGGCGGCCATTGCCTGCTGCCGGGCCTCCTCCGGTGTATTGTGGTGGGCAATAATGCCGGAAAGCTCCTCGATTCTGGATTCGTAGTTTACAACGTGCGAAAACGGCTCCAGCACGATTTCAAGCGGGCTTTTTTCGCCCAGCACTTCCACCTCCTGGGGCAGATAGCCGCAGGAAAACCCGGGCGGCAGGATGATGCGGCCATCGTCGGGTTGCGTCTCGCCCGAAAGTATGCGGAAGAGCGTTGTTTTGCCCGAGCCGTTCGGCCCGATCAGGCCGATATGGTGCTGCTCGTTGAGCGACACATTCATGCCCTCAAACACCGGACGGCCGGAGTAATGCTTGGAAATGTTGGAGAATACTATCATAGAGGCGCTATAAAATAATTCTTTATCAGGCGGGCCCGTTGAGACAACGGATTTATTTTGTTTTTAGCTGGGTTGACGGTTGCGCTGCCAGGGCGGCAAACCCTTTGATCATTAGCTCCGCGGCCTTGGCATCGCGCCCACCACCAGGGTGCCGGTAGTCCGGCCCTTTGGCCGCGCCCAGGACCACGGTTATAACGCGAGCATTGTTGCGGCCGGCGGTGGCGAGGATCGAATAGCCCGCCTGCTTAAAGTAGCCGGTCTTAAGGCCGTCACAGCCGGGAAAACTCTCCCGGGGGTCAAGAAAAACCTGGGAACCGCCGACCTTGGACGCTTCCACCGTTACCGGCACGCTCGCATCCAGCTTCATCTGGCCCTGGCTTATTTTGTCAAGGATTATATAAACAAGGTCATGACCTTTTGCACGCTCGCGGGATAGCCCGGATCGTCGGCGTGGTCTTCGAACAGCACTCTGCCGGTTGCGACATCCACCGTAATCGCGCCTACGTACGGCGTCTGCACACGGTCAGGAATGGCGGCGCGGCCGGCCGGATGTTTCTGGGCCGCCGTACCGGCTGAGGACAACAAGGCAATACACATTACCAATAGAATAATAAATTTATTGAGCATGCTCGCTCTCGCTTTCATAATTAAATCATTAGAATAAAAATATTCCCCGGTGAGGTTTAGTTCTTTTGAATATTGCCGCGCTTTTGCGCTTCCACTTTTCTGGATCGTTTTTGGGGACATAAGTACCGTGAGCAATTGATCCTACATAGCCAAGAAGCAAAGTATGCTCTGGTATTATTTCAAGCGGTTCCTTTTCTGACAACCCACTAAGTTTTATCATGTTTTTAATCCCGGCGCGCTTGTGTGTTAATTCAGTCGGCGGCTACTGTAAAACTGTTCAATTTTAATTTGTTCAACGTGTGCCGCACGCGCGAAGGCGCGGCCTATAATGCATTCAACAGTCCGGCATTGCCGACGCGCTTTTGTGCTGTGGCTGTTGGTGGATGTGCTGCTTGCATTTTCCACGGCCGGCGCCTCTTTGTATTTGCTTGCCACGATGGCAAGCAAATGATTTACTTTCCGGGTATTTTATGAGAGGAAACTTGATGATATAAATCAGTAAGTCCAAGCGTCATTGCCGTTTTTAATACATTTTGATAGCCCATGCCTAAATAAGAATCAAGCTCGTTCGCTTCATCATAAACACGCTCAGAAATGTTCATGGTAATTCTTTTTACGGTCGGGATGACTCTTTTACCATGCCTGTTTTTCATGACACTGGCAAAATCTGTTTCTTCGTAATATTTTGCTCGTGAATTCTTAATCATTGTTCACCTCTTTCGTGTATTGGTCTTTTTCGTCTTTGCGCATTGCCCTGATTGTAATAATTGACTGAGTTGTTCGATCAACAGGAATCATAATAAACTTATTGCCAACTTTGCCAAAGTACAGATCAACAGTATTTTCTTTTGGGCTTGGATAAACAAGCGAGGGGACTTCTCCATCTAAAACCTTAAGGACTTCCTCTTGGGAATAACCTCGCTCAAGCATTCTTTCCTGAACATGTTTAGTAAAGTGCCACATACATACAATATATGTATTTAGTATGTTTAAGTCAAGTCGTTAATAATCTTTTTTACGCGCTTAGGCGCTGCACTGAGCGCAGCCGAAGTGACAAGCGCACATTCTTAGCGCTGGCCGGTTTTCCCGGCGCAGGCAGCATTTACACCAACGTGTGCGCAACGGATGCCGTGGCCGAATGGCCGACATGACGGTGCCCGAGGCTTTGCGAGTGGACACCGATGGAGGCATCAAACAGGCAATTTGCCTTTAGGCCGAGGCTTCCGAGCATATAGCGGCTGTTGTGGGATGTTTGTGCACCCCTGTCTTTACGCCGCGCTTCTTCTGTCTTTATGGTTTTAAAATGGTTTTTGGGCGGGGGTGCCTATTCTTGTCCATTCGGCACTCAAAAATCGTTTGATCCGGCTTGACCCCGTGCGACAAAACGACTGTTAGGTAAAAATATATACCCCTGCCGGATGAAGTCTATTTTTTCCGCATTGATTC
>JAQUMP010000072.1 GCA_028718065.1 Chitinivibrionales bacterium
GAGGCTTTGCAAATCGTTATGTTGGAAACGCGAAACGCGCCCCAAGCCAAGGCGGGCGCCATCGATTATGCTGGCGTGATCGAACTTATCCAAAATTAAATATTCATCACGATTGGTCATGGCGGAAATGGCCCCGAGGTTGGCCTGCATTCCGGTGGAAAACAGAAGCGCCGCCTCCTTATGGACATATTGCGCCAGGCGTTCCTGGCATTCAAGATGAATATCCAGCGTGCCGTTCAAAAACGCCGAGCCGCCGCAGCCGGTGCCGTATTTACGAATGGCGTTTATGGCGCCTTCCTTAACTTTTGGGTGACAGGTAAGCCCCAGGTAACTATTGGACCCGAACATGAGAACCTTTTTGCCGTCGAGAAGCACTTCCGTATCCTGGTCCGATTGGATGGGACGGAAATAGGGATACAAGTCCAGTGACTTGATCCGATCGGCTTCCGTGAACTCCACCGCTTTTTCCATCAACGGAAAATGCACTTTTTCCATAAATCCTCCTAATTATCAATTCCCTTAAATAATCCCGATAAAAATTAAATCAGAAAAAAATAATAAACGCAAAAGCCATTCGTTACTGTTTTAAAAGAAAATATGATTAACCGGCCGGAATAATGCAAACGATCGGCATAAAAGAATTGCGCGCGGATTTATAGGGGCGCCCGCCGAACGGCAACATTATTAAGAAAAGTTTTGAGAACCAGCAAAAGAACCATCCAAATGTTGGCGGCCACAATCACAAAAACAAAGAAAATGGCCGGCTTATAAAGAAGGGCCGCAAGAATAAAAAACGAAATATGGGTCGAGGGACCGATTAAGTTCCAAAGCATGACCGATACACGACTCACCGGCCCGGAATCGGCGGAAACGGGCCGGGGCGTTTTGCCGGATTGTATGCGCAAATAAACAAGATAAACCTTAATAAGAAATTTATCGACGGTAAATCCTTTGTGTTGGTTAAGGCGATTTAATTCGGCGCGAAAGCCGTGGAGTTCGTCTTCGGCATTTGGCGGAAAGGGGCGTTGTTGATTGAGAAAAGAATTGCGGCAGGCGTCGCTGAAAATAGCATGCAGCGCGGTGCTGATCGCGGCAGCCAATACCAGCAGCCAGGGATTAACCGGTAGATGCAGATTGCCATGTTCCACCGCTTTGGAGAGCCCTATGGCCAGCCCGATATACGCGGCGGCGCTGGTAATGTAATCTACGGCGCCGTCGATAATACGCCCGGTTTTAGTGCCGTTGTTTTTGAGCCGGGCGATCATGCCGTCGCAGCAATCGAGGACATTGGCAAGTCCGTACATGAGCGCGCCAACGGCAAAATCAAGACGGCCGCCCGCGGCCAAAAGTATGCCGCCGGTAATTCCGGCGATCATGGCGAGCATGGTGATCTGGTTGGGAGTTACCGGCAGCGGCAAGAGTAGCTTGACAAAGACGAATGCGAGCGGACGGTAAACCGCTAGGTCCACCAGCTCCTCGGCAAAAGGGTTCTTGAGGGATTTTTTAAATTCGGCAAGCCACGACGCTTGTTTCAAGAAAACTCCTCCCGTCGCGCGGCTAAAAATGGGCGATCATGGCGATCCCGCGCCCCAGGATATACAGGGAAAACCCGCATAAAAACAGGCCAAGACCCTGGATCATTCTGCTTATCAGGCTCAGGCGTAAGCGCAGGCGGTTGCGGACCAGAAAATAACTAAAACTCCAGAACCACACGTTGGTGCCCAGCGCCACGCAGAAAGCGTAGCAGACGCTGAAGAAAAGCTGGAAATGCCGCGGATAGGGCAGCGGGGCCGGTCGTGATTTTGGACCGGAAGGCGTCGGGGCCACAAAATCGTCCGGGGTCTTAACTAACGGAAGAATATCTTTGCCCGAGGCGTGGGTGGCGGCGAACGTTTTAACGGCGCCGACATTGTTACCCAGCATGTTGTCAAGTCCGCCAACCGAAAATCCCCATGACGAGACCAGCGACAGCGCCAGAAACGATGCGGTAAGCCAGCCGAAAAACAGCAGCGGGTTCGAAGCGTTCAGCAAAAGCGCTTTTAAAAATGCGCCCTTGCCCCGGAATTTTCGACTTTGCTCCTGCGAATCAGCGCCCTGGCCCATGCCTTCGATGTTAAAGCGGGTACGCATGATTCTAAGGCCGATGATAAAAATAACGACCGATGCCGCCACCAATATATAAGGAATAAAACCGATATAGAGGCCAAACAGTCTCGAAACGCCATTCACCGCCAGAAAGCATACGATCAAATCCACGACCGATGCCCCGAGCGCTGTCCGGATGCAATAACGCCACTGGCCCTTTAAGGCGTGCGAAACAATAAGAATGCTGATCGGACCGACCGCCGGCATCGAAAAAAATATGCCGGCCGCCAACCCCACGATTGAAATGGTGACAAGGCTTGCGATCATGAAACAACCGCTTTACCGAGGCCCTCGGCAAAGATTGCGTTCTCTTCCGGAAGGCGCACGGCGATACGCAGGTAATTGCCCCGGTCGTGGAATTTGCCGGAAATGTCCTTTACATAAATCCCGCGCCGCAAGAGCGCCTCGACCACGGTCGCAGCCGCGGGTGCCCGGTCCGATAGCTTTGCAAGAAGGAAATTGCCGCCGCTGGGGTACACCCGTTCCACGTAAGGCGAGGCGGCCAGAATGGCCGCAAAGGCTTCGCGGTCCCGCCGGGTGTCCTCGAACGACTGGGCCAGCTCCTTGCGGTACTTCAGGATAATTTCGAGCGTAAATTCGGCCAGGGAATTGCTGTTCCAGATCGGCGTGTTTTTGTTGACATACGCCAAAAAGGCCGGATCGCAGGCGTAGGCATAGCCCAGACGTATACCGGGAATACCGAGCGATTTGCTCAGGCTTTTTATGACGATCACGTTTTGCAGGGCTTCTTTCTCAAGCAGCGACAGCAGGGAGGGTTGCCCCGAAAATTCGATAAACGATTCGTCCACGATAACGGTCTTGCGCGGGGCTTGCTTGGCAAAAGCGAATAACCATTCGCTCTGGAGCACGGTCCCGCTGGGATTGTTAGGGTTTACAAATACGATACAGTCGGCCGCTTCGGCGGCCTTTTGGAGTGCGGCGGTATTTACGCCGACCGCGTCGGCATAAGTGGCGGCGCCGGGGAAACAGCGTTCGTATTCGCCGAAAGTCGGCGCGGGCACGAGTGCCTTTTTACCCGAAAAAAACTCCCGCAAAAGCGGGTAAATCTGGGAGGCGCCGTTGAGCAAAAATACGCGCTCGGACCGGCACAGCAGAAACCAGGCGAGCTTCTGGTTGAGCCGCTCCTGGCGCGAACCGTAATTGTGGATGAGCGCCGGCAGAACATTTTTCATTTCCGAAATAATCGCGGGCGGCGGAAAGTACATGTTACGGATAAAACAAAAATCGAGAATATCGTGGTTCCAATAGCCGCCGAAGGAATTCTGCAAAATACCTTTACGGTCCACGTTAAAGACAAACTCGGCGTTTTGCAGGTCGTTGGGGTCGTCGATTTCCGCCCAGGGCTCGCCCGCGACGATTTCGGCGTGAATGGTTTCGCGCTGCATATAAATAAGGATGCCGAGAATAAGCTCGTAATAACAATTGGCGTCGATGGTGGTGGCGTAATAGGTGAGCAGCTTTTTAAAAGCGGTGGCGCAGAATTCCTTGGAAAATTTATAAATGTTGAGCGTTTTGAATTTGTCGGAGTAATCGAAATTATCGGATTGTAAATGCGGCGGAATCACCGCGGTTATAACGCCGTTCTCGACGGTCACCACCGTTCCGTCCATGCCGCTGCGAAAATGGTCCACGAGCGCCACGGTAGGGTGTTTGTTTTGCAGCAGCCGTTGGATGACGGACGGGTGAAACACCAGGTCGGATTCGATCAGCACCACGTCCGAGTCTATGGTCATCTGCTCCAGCGCCAGCGCCATGGAGAAAATATTGTTGGTTTCGCGATAACGTTCGTTATGGACAAACGAGAATTTAAGCGCCGGGTGGGTTTTAAGCAGGTGGTCGCGCAGCTCTTCGTGGCGATAGCCGGTGACCACGACAATATCCGTAATACCGTTTTCGGTGAGCCCGTCGATAATACGGTCGATAATGGTCCTGCCGCCGACTTCAACCAGCGTCTTATGCTTCTGGTCGGTCAAGGGACGCATGCGGTTGCCATAGCCTGCCGCGAGTATGAGCGCTTTCACAAGGCCTCCACGATTAATTAGAGCGCGCCCCCCTCTTTTCCCCCCGAAGGGGGGATATAAGAAAAAATCAAATTAAGTCCCCCTGCGGGGGATTTAGGGGGCGAGATTTACTGGGTATTACGTAACATCGGTTAGTAATTTATAATCTGTCCGGGGCTTTGAACCATAGAATTTTATCAGGACGCCATAAATAAATTGAGCTTGCACCGACGTGCCCGACAAGCTATTTTCTACCTGCCTGTTTTAAATAAAATTGATTCTATCGGTTACAGCCAGGAGACGTTCCGCTGATTTCGGAGTGTAGCGCAGTCTGGTTAGCGCGCTTGGTTCGGGACCAAGAGGTCGGAAGTTCAAATCTTCTCACTCCGATATTTTTCTCCCCGAAGGTCCGATGCTATTTGGTCTTTTTTTTTGTCCAGCTATTTTTAATTTAAATTTTCAGCAATAGCATTTTGCCCTTACGCTGTTACGGCTGAAGTGTTAAAATAAAACACTAAGCCGGATATTAATAAAAAACGCCATCATGCAAAACTCAGAAATTTTAAGCGGCATAAAAGAACATACCCTGTCCAATGGGCTCACGGTAATCTGCCTCAAGAAAAACAGCGCCCCCATTGTCGCGGTACAGGTTTGGTATCGCACCGGCTCGATTAACGAACGCGACGGCATCCGGGGGATTTCGCATTTTTGCGAGCACCTTATGTTCCGCGGCTCCCAACATGTAAAGCCCGAAGAACACGCGCGCCGCATCAACGATATCGGCGGTCATTGCAATGCCTTTACTTCCGAAGATGTTACCGCCTACATCAACAGCGTTCCCTGCCGCTACCTGGATATGGTATTGGAGTTGGAGGCCGATCGCATGTCCTCCCTGCTTATAAACGAAACGATCCTCGAAGTCGAGCGCAATGTCATTATCGAAGAATACCATACCTACATGAATAATCCGGTTGCCAAGGCTTTTCTGGAATTCCGCAACGATTTTTTTAACGGGCATGCGTATGCCATCAGCCCTCTTGGCCGGCTTGAAGATATTCGCGCCATAATCGCCGCCGACTGCCGGGAATATTATAAACAATGGTATACGCCGCGCAACGCCGTGCTGGTCGTGGTAGGCGACATCGATAGCGAACAACAGGTTTTTGACGGCGCCGAAAAACATTTCGGCGCTATCGCGCAATCCGCCGCGTTGCCGGAGGCGTCGGGCGGCGGAATTATTCCGCGGCCGCAGGGCCAGCGCTTAATAAAACACAAAGTGGAATTCGACGTGCCGCTTATCATTGTCGGATATCCCGCCCCTGCCAGCAAAGACAGCGACGCATTGCCCCTGGAAATCATGCAGCTCATTATTTCGCAGGGGGAAACCTCGCGCTTGCACCAGCGGATCGTGCGGGACAAATCCATTGCCGTCATGGTGGGCGGCATGAACCACTGCCTGCGCCTGGCGGGCATGTCGCTCTTTTTCGCGGCCTTTACGCCGGATATTTCGGCGCAAAAAGTGGAACGGGCCATCCTGGAAGAAATCAACATAATCAAGCAAAAGGGCGTTTCGGCCGCGGAGATCGAAAAAATCAAAAATTCTACTTTGACAAGCCGGGTGTTCGAACTCTATTCCGCCGAGCATATCTGCCAGCGCATCGGGTTTTGCGAAATCGTCGAAGGCGATTATAAGCACTGGGTGCGCCGGCTTACGGAGCTGGCGCAGCTCGACGGCAACAAATTACAGGAGGCCGCCAATCGCTATTGGAACGAGGCCGACCGGCTCACGCTGCATTTGCAACCGAAACGCATTAACCCGGCGGTTGTGGGCGCAGGAATATTCAGGCGTTTGTTCGGCAGATTTTTAAAAACGGCCTAAAGGAACGGTATGTTTCGATTTCCTCCCTTGCAGGAATATTTGCTTTCGAACGGCGTGCGCATGATCTGGGTCACCGACCAGGAGCAGCCCGCCATTTCAATTGCCGTGCAGGTCCCCTACGGCCGGTTTTCCGATCCCAAGGGCAAGGAGGGCGTTTCCGAACTTACCCTGGGGCTTTTACAAAAGGGAATTGCCGGGCTTACGACCGAAGCGTTTATTCAAAAATTCGAATATACCGGTTCGAGCATCTGGGCCGACATCGGCGACGAACATATCGCCGTCGGCTGCAAACTGCTTTCACAGTTTGCGCCGAGCATTCTGCCGCTCTTCTGGGAGATGATCACAAAACCCGCGCTTTCCGAGACCGAGCTTAAACGGCTCAAGCGCGAAATGATCACCGGGCTGCAAAGCGAGCGGGCCGACCCGATGACGCTCGGGCACAAACATTTTTTTGCCGAGCTGTTCGGCAACGACCACCCTGCAGGCCGGATCCACACGATCAAATCGGTCAAGCGCATCGAACTGGCCGATATCCGTTCCTTTTACGAAACCTATTTCGTGCCGCGCGAAAGCATTGTCATTGTTGCCGGCAGCTTTGACTTGGAATTCGCCCGCCGGAGCTGGGAAGGGCTTTTTAAAGCATGGGCGCGCACATCTCCGGCAAATCCCTCGGTCGCACCGGCGGTACGGCCGGTCGAAAAAACAACCATCCGGCTGGTTAACAAAAGCGATCTCACCCAGGTATCGCTGTGCGTGGGGCACGGCGCCATCGGTGAATTGCACCCGGACCGCAACGTCTGCGCCCTGGCCAATTACATTCTCGGCGGCGGCAATTTTTCGTCCCGGCTCATGGCGCACGTGAGAGTTGACAAAGGCAAAACGTACGGGATCGGTTCGCAAATTCTCTCCAACAGTCTTTGCGCGGCATTTCTAATGAGCACCTCCACGAAAAACGAGCAGCTCACGGACGTTCTGCAATCGATCCTGAAGGTGTATCGGGAATTTTCCGAAAACGGCGTGAGCGCCGACGAACTCGAAAAAGCCAAACAGTTTGCCGTGGGCAATCTGGCTTTTCAACTGGAGGGCATCGGAAACATCTGCGAAAAACTCCTGTGGCTGCGCCATTTTAAACGGGAAAATTCCTATATCGAACAATTTGCCGATATGATCATGGCCATTAAACCGCCGGTTGTTAATGCGGCGATCCGCGCCCACTTTTCTTCGCAACATTTTGTTATTTCCGCCGTCGGCAAACGTGCTGCAATCGAAAAAAACCTGGCTTCGTTCGGCGACTGCACGCACGTTGATTTCCGGTCATTATAACAGGCCCGGCGTTTTGGAGGGAGCCGTGAACAGAGTCGCCATAAGTCTGGGCGCCAACATTGGGGAGCGGGCCTGTTACCTGCGGACCCTTTTGGACAAAGTTGCGCGGGTTTTGCAAGGGCCTTTGCTGGTTTCGGCCCTCATGGAAACGGAACCGCTCGAAACCGAAACGGCGCAGGCGTGGTATTTTAACCGACTTCTTTCCGGCCGATTTTTAGGCAGCGCTCCCGAATTAGTTAAGGAATGCCTGCGCATAGAATCCGAATGCGGCCGCCGCAGGCCGTTTAAAAACGCTCCGCGCACGGCCGATGTCGATGTTTTGCTTTTCGGCGATCTGGTATCCAAAGACCCCGCCTGCACGATTCCTCATCCGCGGTTTTTGGACCGCCGATTTTGTCTGGAAGGTCTTTATCAAATCGCCGCTCAATGGATTGTGCCGACTGTAAATCAACCAATCGGAAAGATATATGCGGAAATGCCTGTGTCCGTTCGTCGGCAAAAGATTATTTTTTATGAACAATAATTGTACCCACCGGAATCAGAATCGAGAATTCAGGAGCCAGAATGAAAAACTCCAAGAAATATTCTAATGACGGGGAGATATTCTGAAAGCGTTCTTATTATGACTCCCTTAGAAAACGAAGCGCGGCTACCGGCGCACATTACCCACCTTTGTATCGAAGGGGTAATCGGCGTGGGCAAAACCTCCCTGTGTCAACGCATGGCCGACTATTACAACGCCCGTTTAGTGCTGGAACATGCCGACGCCAACCCTTTTTTGCAGCATTTTTACCAGGCGCGCGACCGCTTTGCTTTTCAGACGCAGCTCTGGTTTTTGCTCTCACGCTTTCAGCAGATGTCCGAAGAGCTGGCCCAGCAGAATTTGTTTTACAGCGCCACGATTACGGACTACCTTTTTGCCAAGGACTCCATTTTTGCGCGCATCAACCTGAGCGAACCGGAGCTGGCGCTGTACGAACAGATTTTCGGCCTTTTCACGCCGCGCATTGCGGCCCCCGATTGCGTGGTCTATTTGCAGGCGTCAACCGAGACGCTCGTCCGGCGCATCAAAAAACGCGGACGCAGCTACGAGCAGCATATCGACCAGGATTATATCGAAACGCTCAACAATGCCTATAATCAATTTTTTTTCAACTACACCGATTCGCCCCTGCTCATCATAAACACCAATGCCCTTGATTTTGTAGAAAACGACAACCACTTCGAGGAACTAATCGAACAAATCGTTACCCTTAAATCCGGCACCCATTTTTATCAGCCCTTGGGCGATTCCCTCCCCGGCAAAACCAGGCGGACCAAGGGGCAATAACTTTCCATGAAGATCGTCCTTGACCATAGGGAAATGTCTTTCTTTGCCGACCAATACCGCGCCCAGGGCAAAACAATAGGGTTTGTGCCGACCATGGGCGCGCTGCATGCAGGGCACCTTTCCTTGCTGGAAGCGGCCAAAAAGGCCTGCGATATTTCCGTCATGAGCATTTTTGTAAATCCAACCCAATTCGCGCCGCACGAAGATTTTGCAAAATACCCTCGGCCCTTCGAGCAGGATTGCCGCCTGGCCTCCGAAGCCGGCTGCGACATTCTTTTTGCGCCGGAAAAAAAAGAGCTGTATCCGGAAGGTTTCAGCACCTTTATAAAGGTAGAGGGTTTGAGCGAAGCGCTCTGCGGCGGGAGTCGGCCCGATCATTTCCGCGGCGTGGCGACCATTGTCTGCAAATTAATTAATATTGTAAAGGCCCACAAGGCCGTGTTCGGCCAGAAAGATGCGCAACAGGCAATTATACTCAAGCGCATGGCCTGCGACCTTAACATGACGTGCGCAATCGTGGTTGCGCCTACCCTGCGGCTCGAAGACGGTCTGGCCATGAGTTCCCGCAACAATTACCTGAGTAGTGCCGAGCGCAATGCCGCCGCGTTCATTTACAAAGGGTTGCAACGCGCCCGCGAACTCCATGAGCAGGGCGAGCGACAGGCGCATGTTTTAAAACAAGCCATTCAAGCCGTGTACGCACAAACAAATGTTTTTGCCGTTGAATATGTCGAAATCGTAAACACAACCGACCTGCAAGCGCTCGCCGAACTAAAAGGCGCAACCCTGGTGGCCGTCGCCTGCCGGACCGGCGAAACGCACACAAGGCTGATCGACAATATCGTTTTAGGAGGCTCTTTATGAAAAAAAATATCACCGTTCCCCTGGTCTACAATCTTTTCCCGCGTCACTATGCGAATATTGACGAATGGAACGGGGCCATCGCGCACATCGCCGGAATGGGATTCAACTGGATTTACATAAATCCGTTTCACGCTACCGGGTTCTCCGGAAGTCTTTATGCCATAAAAAACTATTACGAGCTCAATCCGATCTTTCTTAAAAAGGGCCAGGATTCCGGCGATTTTCGCCCGCTCAAAAAGTTTATTGCGGGGAGCATTAATGCCGGATGCAACATAATGATGGACTTGGTCATTAATCACACGGCGTTTGATTCCCCTTTGGTAAAATCAAACCCGCAATGGTATCTTCGCGACCAGTGTGGAAAACTTGTCAGCCCCAGCGCTATAGACCCGGCCGATGCCACCAAGGTAACGGTCTGGGGCGATCTGGCGGAAATCGACAATAAAAACAGCGGCGATAAAAAGAATCTGTGGGCCTACTGGGACAAGTTAGTCGCTTTTTATCAAGCAATGGGGATCACGGGTTTTCGCTGCGACGCCGCCTACCAGGTGCCGGCGGAATTATGGACCGCCCTTATCGGCCATGCCAAAAAACGCCATCCCAAAACTATCTTTATCGCCGAAACGCTTGGCTGCCGGCTCTGCGAAATCGATGCCTTGGCCTCAGCCGGTTTTGATTATCTTTTTAACTCCTCCAAGTATTGGAATTTTGATAAGAGTTGGTGTGTTGAACAGCATGCCGCGAACAAGGTAATCGCCCCCTCGATATCGTTTCCCGAATCGCACGATACCCCCCGGCTTGCCGGCGAGCCGCCGGGAACCGTTGACATGCAAAAAAGCCGCTATGCCTTTGCCGCGCTTTTTTCCGCGGGCCTGCTCATGCCCATGGGCTATGAATTCGGGGCAAAAATAAAAATGAACGTGGTTACCGGATCGCCGGGTGACGTCGAAAAGCC
>JAQUMP010000073.1 GCA_028718065.1 Chitinivibrionales bacterium
GGAGTGCGCCCGCTTCGTCCAGGATAGCTTCTTTTTCACGGTATGCGCGCAAGGAATTGAGCCCGGTGATTGCCTCAATGCGGCGGATCCCGGCCGCGATGCTGCTTTCGGCGGTAATGGCAAAGAGCCCGATTTCACCGGTGGCCGCAACATGCGTCCCGCCGCAAAGTTCCTTGCTAATTTCCCCCATGCAAACCATGCGGACCTCTTCGCCGTATTTTTCGCCGAAGAGGGCGGTGGCGCCCTGCTCCTTGGCCGCATGCGGCGTTGTTACCACGGTTTTCACGGGCAGGTTTTCCAGGACCCACACGTTTACCTGCTCTTCCACGACCGCAAGTTCGGCGGCGGAGAGCGCCTTGAAATGGTTAAAATCAAAACGCAAACTGTGGGCGTCTACGCGGGAACCGGACTGGTTGATATGCGCGCCCAGGGTCGCGCGCAAGGCGGCCTGCAGCAGGTGCGTGGCCGAATGGTTTTTGCGCGTGGCATTGCGCTGCGCGGCGTTAACAGCGGCTTTGAGCGGTTTTTTAAAATCGTCGGCGCCGATTTCGTTCGGGGCCGCCACCAATAAAACATGCTGATCGTTCCATTTAAACGAATTCACGACCGTCAAGGGAACCCCCGCGGCGGTCGTGAGAACGCCGGCGTCGCCCACCTGGCCGCCCGACTCGGCGTAAAATGGCGTTTCGTCAAGCATTATCAGGTAACTTTTTTCCGCGCCCGCCGAAACGACCGGCTTAAAGCGCATGATGGTAACCGCAGCCTCAAGCGTATCGTAACCGATAAACCGGGTCGCCTTGAGCGGCCCGCATTCGGTCCAGCCGTCGTCGCTTAAAAAGCCCTCGGCCTCTTTTTTGGTCGCCTCGCGTCCGCGGTTTTTTTGCTGCTCCATAAGCGCATCGTAACCGGGTTCGTCGATGGCGATACTTTGCTCCTCGGCCATCAGGCGCGTCAGGTCAACGGGAAAGCCGAAGGTGTCGTAGAGCGCGAACACGTCGCTGCCCGAAAGCGTGGCGCATTTTTCTTTCCGGGCGGATTGGACCATTTCCTCAAAACGACCGAGGCCTTGCGAAAGCGTCTGGTTAAATCGGTCTTCCTCGGACAAAATAATTTCGCTTACGTAATCTTTACGCGCGGCAATTTCGGGATAGGCCTCTCCCATCATGCCCACGACCGTGGGCGCCAGCCGGTGCAAAAACGGCTCCTTTAAGTCAAGCTGGCGCCCAAAGCGAAAGGCCCGGCGCAAGAGTCTGCGCACCACATACCCGCGCCCTTCGTTGGACGGAAACACGCCGTCGGTAATGGCAAACACCAGGGCGCGCGCATGGTCGGCGATCACCCGAAAAGGGATGCCTTCGGGTCCATGGCCATATTTTTTGCCGCAGAGTTCTTCGGTTTTTTGGATGATCGGCCAGAAGCAGTCGGTTTCGTAATTGGATTTTTTCCACTGCAACACGCGCACTAAGCGTTCAAAGCCCATGCCGGTATCGATATTCTTGCGCGGCAAATCGTGCAGCGTGCCGCCCTTGTCGCGGTTGCTCTGCATAAAAACCAGGTTCCATAGTTCCACAAATCGCCCGCACCCGGCGGCGTTGACCCCGCAGGCATGCCCGGCCTCACCCTCGTGGATACACGCGCCCGGTCCCAGGTCCATGTGGATTTCCGAGCAGGGGCCGCAAGGACCGGTTTCGCCCATCTCCCAGAAATTCTCTTTTTCGCCGAAGCGGCCGATATGGGCGGGATCGATGTCGGTCCTGTTTTGCCAATGCCCAAAGGCCTCCTCGTCGCTTTTGTAAATAGTTGCGTAGAGCTTGTCTTTGGGCAACTGCCACACGCCCGTTAAAAGCTCCCAGGCCCAACCGATCGCCTCGGCCTTATAGTAATCGCCGAAGGACCAATTGCCGAGCATTTCAAAAAAAGTATGATGGTGATGGTCGCGGCCCACCTCTTCCAGGTCGTTATGCTTGCCCGAAACGCGCATGCACTTCTGGGAGTTGGCGGCGCGTTTGAGGCCGTCCTTGTTTTCACCCAGCAGGACCGATTTAAACTGGTTCATGCCCGCATTGGTAAAGAGCAGGGTCGGATCGTCCTGAGGCACCACGGGCGAACTGGGCACAAAACGGTGCTCTTTGCTTTTAAAGAAATCTATGAATTGTTGACGAATGGCATTAGCAGATAGCATTGATGAGGCCTTATCCTAAAAATAATGTGATTCAGTAAACCCATTGCGCCTTCCCCTCTCCGATTCGGAGAGGGGCCAGGGGCGAGGTCATTCCGTTTTTCCCTCTTCCACCTTAATGCCGCCGGCAAGCTGCAGGACGGCGTGCTTGCGCACCGCATCTTCGATGGCGTCCATGATTCCCTTGTTTTGCAACAGATAATCGCGCGCGTTGTCCCGCCCTTGCCCCAGGCGTTCGCCGTTATAAGAAATCCAGGTGCCGCTTTTTTCCACGACGCTGCTGGCAATGGCCAGGTCCAGAATATCGCCGGCGAAGGAGATTCCCTTGCCGTAAAGAATGTCGAATTCCGCTTCGCGGAAGGGCGGCGAAACCTTGTTCTTAACGACCTTGGCCCGCGTACGGTTGCCCACCACCTGCTCGCCGTTTTTAATGGCCGCGATGCGGCGGATATCGATGCGCACCGAGGCATAAAACTTGAGCGCATTGCCGCCGGTGGTGGTTTCGGGATTGCCGAACATCACGCCGATCTTCATGCGCAATTGGTTAATAAAAATCAGGCAGGTCTTGGATTTTGAAATAATGCCCGTGAGTTTGCGCAGGGCCTGCGACATGAGCCGTGCCTGCAGACCCATGTGGGAGTCGCCCATATCGCCTTCGATTTCGGCCGCGGGCACGAGCGCCGCCACGCTATCCACCACGATAATATCCACGGCGCCGCTGCGAATAAGCGTGTCGGCAATCTCCAGCGCCTGCTCGCCCGTATCGGGTTGCGAAACGAGCAAATTATCGATGTCCACACCCAGGTTTTTGGCATAAGCCGCGTCAAAGGCATATTCGGCATCTATGATAACGGCTACGCCGCCTGCTTTCTGGGCATTGGCGATGGCGTGCAAGGCGAGCGTTGTTTTGCCCGACGATTCCGGTCCGTAAATTTCTATGATGCGTCCCTTGGGAAAGCCGCCCACGCCGAGGGCAAGATCGAGCGAAATTGAGCCGGTGGGAATCACCGGAATGTTGGTGGCAAGCGATTCGGTGCCAAGGCGCATGATCGCGCCTTTGCCATGCTGCTTTTCGATCTGGGAAACAGCCTGTTCGATCGCTGAGTTTTTAATTTTTTGATCGGCGTCCGAGATGCCCTTTTTTTCCTTTTCTTTTTCTTTTGCCATTAGTTTTCTCCTTTGTCCGGAATTTTTTAATCTTTACTTTATGGATATCTTTCTTTTAGCTATAACAAGCATTTTCCGTACGGGGTTTTAGGGGCGGCAGCCCCTACCATGTTAATGAATGGGGTAGGCCCTTCTTTAATGCTCTAATGCTCTTTGCCGAATGTTTAAAAATACGATATGGGATGGAGGGCGATAAAAAAAAGAAACGTGCTTATTCCAAATCCGCCGTTAATACGTGGGTGCTTTCGTCTTCGGTATTAAACCAGAAAAAAACCTTTTCATCTTCCACCGTAAAGCTTTCGGAGAAATCATTGCGATCGTTGCAGGGCCAAATCGAGCGATATTGCTTTTGGGCCTGCTGAATCATTTTACGTTTGAGTGAGTTCATATTATAATATCGGAAGAATAAGAAAAAATATTGAGGGTTATTTAAGCGCTTTTATTACATTTCATAAGACACTGATTTATGGTAACTTATAAAGAAGACAGAAGATGGTTGTCTGTTAAGAAAATTATTAACTATAATTTTTAAAGTTTTAAATACTATTTTTTAAGCATGTCCCAACAAAAAACCATTGCCGTTACCATGGGCGATCCGGCAGGAATTGGCCCGGAAATAATTTGCAAAGCATTTGCCGCGGGCGCCTTTGCCGCACCCAATAATTATGTCGTAATCGGCGATGCTGCAATAATAAAAATGGCGGCTGTCTTTTGCGGGCTCACGATTCCCCTTAAAATTATAAGTTCCATCAAAGACGCCTCCACCGCAACGCTCAACGTCCTCGACCAAAAACAGATCACTCCCGGTGACTTTACAATAGGGCATATCAGCATGCTCTGCGGCAAGGCGGCATTTAACTACATCACCTGCGGAATCCGGCTTGCCCTGCAAAAAGAGGTCGATGCGCTCGTAACCTGCCCAATCAATAAAGAGGCCCTTAAAAAAGCGGGCGTTCCTTTTCCCGGCCACACCGAAATTTTAATGCACCAGACCGGCGCAGCCGAGACGTCTATGGTTTTTTACCTGGACGATGTTGCGGTAGCGCATGTTACCACCCACTGTTCGCTGCGCGCGGCGCTTGATCTTATCAGTAAAGAGCGGGTGCTGGTGCATATCCGCGTGCTCGATGCGCTGCTCAAGCGTATGGGTAATGCACAGCCGCGCATCGCCGTCGGCGGCTTAAATCCGCATGCCGGTGAACACGGAATGTTTGGCAACGAAGAACAATTGCATATAGAACCGGCGATTAAAAGCGCCCAAAGCGAGGCAATCGAGGCATCCGGCCCTTATCCGCCGGACACGGTATTCATGCGGGCGTTTAAAGGCGAATTCGACGGCATTGTCTCCATGCTGCACGATCACGGATTTGTGGCCCTTAAATCACGCGATTTCCAGCGCGGCGTAAATATTACCGCGGGATTGCCGATTATCCGCACTTCCGTGGGTCATGGTACGGCCTTTGATATCGCCGGCAAAGGGATTTCCTCGGAGGAAAGCCTTAATTGGGCCATCAAAATTGCCTGCCGGCTTGTAGAAACTATTTAGATTATTCGTTTTTTTTAGCAGATCCGGCAAGGGAAATAAGGATGGGCGGTCAGGTGTTTTCTCAAGCACCGTAGGGATTGTCTTATTGGGATCCCAGGCGCGGCAGATAACCTGATTGACCCTCCGTTGTTGGGCAGCAATTTAACATGAATAAAAGCGTATTTTTTTAAATATGATATTTGCTTTTTTTAAAGAGGATATTATATTATACTTTAAGTAGGGGAAAGCCAACATTCAGAGTATATAACAAAGGCGGTGTTTATGCGTTTAAAAACAATTGTTTCATCCTTCGTATTAATCATCGGGATTTGTGCAATTGCGGTAATGGCGCAGGACAAAGAAAAATATGTGCAGCCAACTAAAGACGGCGTCGGCATCTTTAAAAATGAAATAAGGGAACTTTACGAAACGCCATTATTTAATGTCGGGACCAACGACCGCCTGCTGGTAATCGAATCCAAGAGCAAGGCCTATAAAATCAAGCTGGGCGATAAAACCGGCTGGGTCGAAAAACGCTTGGTCGCTTCCTCCGGCAAAAACAAGACCTTCGTCATGAGCGACCAGGAAGTTATCGGATACCTTGACAACCCCACACCGGTTTACATTATGGAAGGCATGGGCCCCAACGAAGATCCGATCAAGCTCGAACGCTCCTTCAGCGACGCCCTTAAGGAGAACGTTGATAAGGAAACCGTCGAGCGGCAAGCGAAATAATTCTACCTGTTTTTTGGGGAACGTTTCTTTAAAACGGCGCAAACAAATGCGCCGTTTTAATTTTAATCCAGAATCAGATGGTCAGTCAGGTATTTTCTCCGCACTAAGAACCTATATTTCTTATCATGAAAAAAAACAGCCTTATCACATTCGGAATATTTTTAGCAATCATAACGGCCATCCACCTTTTTTACGCCGCCTATCTGGGCTTGGGCGACGACGAAGCCTACTATTGGGAATGGGGGCAGCATCTTGACATAAGCTATTTGGACCATCCGCCCATGGTGGCCTGGCTCGCGGCAGCCGGGAGCGCGCTGATCGGCAATTCCCAATTGGGCGCGCGCAGCGGTGCGCTCCTGTGCTCAACCCTTTTTGTTATCTTGCTCTATGTTCTCTCCCTCAGACTTTTTAAGGACCGCTTTGTCGCGCTCATTAATGCAGCAATAATTTCAATTGTTCCTATCTTTGCCGCGGGCAGCTTTATGATGGTGCCGGACGAACCGCTGTCGCTCTTCTGGATGGCCGCGCTGCTCTGTTTTTACGAGATAATTTCCAGCGGACAAAAAAACCTTTGGTATGCGCTGGGGCTTTTTCTTGGTTTGGGTCTGCTCTCCAAATACAACATGGGCGCGCTTGTTTTGTGCGTGCTGGCTTATTTGCTTTTTTCAAAAGAGGACCGGCATTGGTTGACAAAAAAAGAGCCATACCTGGCGCTGCTCATCGGCGCCGCTATTTTTGCCCCGGTAATTCTCTGGAATGCGCGCCTGGGTTTTCCTTCCTTTACCTATCACCTCATCGAACGCAACCGCCACGGCTTTTCCTGGGGCCAGATGCAGCTTTTTATTGGCGGACAATTTTTATATTGTTCCCCGTTTATGTTCCTGGCGGCCATCGGCGCAATGATAGTTACCGGCATTCAGGGCTTTAAACAAAAAAACAGGCGTTCCTTGTTTTTATTCTGCATGTCCGCGCCGTACATCTTAGCGTTTACTATTCCCGGCTGTCTCTCCCCCACTTCCAAGCCGCATTGGACCATCATGGGATACATAACGGCTTTTATGGTCTTGCCGCCCCTCATTCAATCTTTGTGGACAAACCGAAAATCCTGGCGCCTGGTGATTAAAATAACCTCGATCGTATCGCTCGGGACCAGCCTCTGCCTTACCGTCGCCCTTTTTGCCCAGAGCGCATACCCGATTGTAAAGATCAAGCCGAACATGGACACCACCAACGAGCTTTACGGCTGGCCTGTTGCGGCAAGGGCGATCGATACCGCGTTTCATCAAATGCAAATGACCGCGAAAACGGTGATTGTCACACCGCGCTATAATATCGCCGCCCAGGTGGCGTTTTATACGCCGGAGCATTTGGGGGCCTATTCGTTGGGCGGCGCGCATGAACAGTACGGTCTGTGGGGCCGCGGTAGCTTGGATTCCTTAAAAGGATCTAACGTGCTTTTTGTGATGGACAACCGCTACCAATGCGACATCGACAAGCAATATGTCTTCCAGCGCATCGATACGCTTCCGGCGCTTTTTGCCTACCGCCCCGGCCGCTCCGATCCGGTGCGCGAATTTTATCTTTTCAAATGCTATAATTTAATGGGCATTAAAAAGATATAGCCTGCTTTTTGTCAATAATATATACTTAACTATATTTACCTATTTGTTTGACTTAACGAAACTTTTTTTTGCACCGATCAAACTATGCAAAAGAAAATGGGCGGTCAGGTGTTTTCTAAAGCACCGTAGGGACTGTTTTGAGGGATCCCAGGTGCGGAGAAAATACCTGACTGCCCATCAGGTCTTATAGTGCCGGTTTATTCATCACTCAAGGAGTAATTCATGAAGTTAAAAATCGCATTTGTCTTTTTTATCGTCGTTGGCCTCTGTTCGTCGGCCATGCTCATGGTGCTGCAATGCAGTTCCACCCAGACCATTGTCCGTGATAAAGCCTCCGGCGCGGAGCTGCATAAGGTCGAATTTTCGGGCGGTAACGGCGATTCGTACGAAACCGCCGTTATCATCGGCGGCATCCGGGAACAACGCATCGTCAACGATGCCGAGATTATGTACATTAGCCGGATTTACGGACAGGAGAATAAAAAATGGAAGGTCATCGAACAGGCGCTTACCGCCGACAGCGGAAAAACCTATGACATGGTTAAATTCCAGGTGCTGCCCGCGGGCGAAAACAAGATCCTCTATTTTGACGTATCAAAGTTTAATAAAAAGAAAAAAGCTATGAACGTGGATTCAACCGGGCTGTAGGAATATTTTTAAAGGCTTTTTGACCTCTCCCCGCTTGCGCGACCCTCTCCTATCAGAGAGGGGTTTTTTTACCATTTTCCCTTATCGGCAACCATTTCATCCTCATAAATACCGCGACAGTTATACCGGTAATTGCCATTCCCACAACTGCCCCGGCAAAAACATCGAGCGGGAAATGAACGCCAAGATATATGCGCGAATAGCCCACGAGCGCGGCAACCAAAAACGATACCCAAAACCAACCGCCGAAAAGGCACGTTAACAATAGCGCCGCACCGAAAGCAGTATTGGTATGACCCGAGGGAAACGATTGACGCATAAGTCTTGGCCCAATTAAATGCACCTGCGGAATTGCTTTATCTTCCGGCACCGCGACATGGGGATTATTACCGGCCGAATCATACAAATTTTCAAAATATAAAACCGGCCGTGGCCGGTCGACGGCCCTTTTAATGCCGGTATTAACCCAACCTCCCACGGCAAGGCCGATTATTGCGCAAATGATAGTCTGCCGCCAAAATCGAGCGGGCACTTTCCAAACCATAAAAGCCACCAATACCGGCGCCACCACCCATCCGTCGCCGAGATTGGTTATGGCGCCAAAGAAAACATCGGCCACCTGGTTATGGTTGGAATTTATCAGCCAGAAGAGGGCGATGTCGAAGTGGTGGAGGTGAGGCATGAAAGTATTGATGGCAAAGGCTGGCTATTTGTTTTTCAAAAACAAAGCTATGGTTTTGATGAAATTGGCTGTTTTTATAATCCGTGGAAGCACTTGATCTTCATTAAAAACCACAAAATCAGCATAATCACCCTCTTGTCGTCTGTCAAAGAGATCATTATAAATTTCAGCAATTTCTTTAGGAATTTTGCCGGTTTTTATAAAGTTAAGATTAAAAAGCGATCGTATACCGGTATGTTTTCCTGAACTAAATTCATTTTGGGCAAGTAGTGCCGTAACAGCATAAAAACAGGCATAATAAAGGCGATTCACGCAGGGATTCCATCGTTTGGCGTTTGCCAATAATTTGGCATCTTCCAAAGTCTGGTTGGCTTTTTCCAGCCTATATTGAACTAAATCCTCCAAGGTGCCGCTCATAGTGCAATGCCCTCAAGCTTAATATTTTTATAAAGAGGGATTATTTGATATTCCGGACTGTCCCATTCAACGCGGCTTCGTACTATTGAGCATAAAACATCCCCCGTTTCCCATTCGATTTCATAAAGCTGATGCCGTATTTTATCTGTGCGTTTATCGTCAACCACGCCGTCTACGAGAATCAGAAAATCCCAGTCGGAGCCATCATGAAAATCTTCCCGAGCGCGGGAGCCGTAGAGAATGATTTCGGCGGAAGGTTCGATTTGCCTTACAGCATTCTTTACTTTATCCAGTAATATTGATTTCATAATTTTTCCATGTTTCCTCAAAATGTCAGGGGGCCTAACGCCGATTTTTATCAGCCGGATTCTTAGGTCAACGGTCCTTATAAAAATGCTTTTTGCCGATAAAGGAAAAACACAAAAAGTATTCTATCCGACTCATGATTGAGCGGTAGTGGTGGGAATTTATCAGCCAGAAGAGGGCGATGTCGAAGTGGTGGAGGTGGTGCATATTAAACATTTTAGTTAAACAAATAACATTATAACTTAACATTCGAATAAACGACATTACCAGTAACACCATTCGTCAAGGAATTAGCAAGACCGACAAAAACAGGTCCATTTTTAAAAGAAACCTGACCAAAACTGGCCCAATTTGACCCATCTAAACAATAAAAGGCAAAAACAGTACTCCCACGACGCTGAATTTTTAATTTAATGGCGGTTACTGGCGCAATATTCGTGATACTGGTATCCTGGATAGTGTTGCTATTTTCTTTAGAACGGTGATGTAGTGCAAGCGCAGAATAAATTGAATTATAATGTAAATAAATTCGAGGAGAACCTGGGGTCATTTCTTGCCGAACCATAATACCCGCTTTTGCAGTATTTGTTCGATCCTTTATTTGGGCTTGCACTTCAAAATCGAGATTTTGTTGAGTAAACGCATAAGTAAGATTATCGGAATTCCCCCAAATATCCCCGTCCGACCTTCCTATAAGGGTATATTCAGAAAAATCAGCATTCCATTTGGCATCTATGCCCGTCCCATTTCCAATCTGTTGTAAACCCATTCCAATAGTATATTGCTTTCCAAAAATAAATTCCTTAGCACTTCTAACTTGTTTTGCATTTACTCCTGCTAAAACGCCGGAATAATAAGTACATTTCGTATCAGGAAGATATGTTGATGCTACATAGGGATATTTAAGCAAAAACATAAGTACCGGATCAGTAAAGCCCACGCAATATCCGCTGCCGTTGTTCCCCGATGGTTGACTACAGATATTAAATGGATCATAATGACAACAGGCATACCCCCGGAGCATTTTAGGATATAATTGACCGGCGCGGACCCATTCAAAGACGCTTTGTAGCAGATTTCGGGCGTTTGTTTGATTATCTGCAAAATAAGGCTTTCCGGTTCCGTTACCATCTTCACCGCATGCCGCTATCCATTGGTATCCCAAATTGCTTAAAAATTTTGCCTGGGCGGTC